>NZ_RHJM01000045.1:0-22797 GCF_004212315.1 Escherichia sp. E10V5 | reverse complement strand
CTTATATCAGGACTAGTCAAAATTCCATTTTCACCGTGAATTGTACTTCACGCGGATCGCCAATCTGATTACCCAGATTATTTGTGGCGATGGAAGAGGTGTAATACGTTTTATCAAACAGGTTTTTGACGTTTAATTGCAGAGTGACTGGATACTGCAATTTCATTTTGTATGCGGCGAAGGCATCGGCAACAAAATAGCCTGGCAGATAATAGTCAGCCCCATTGGTTGCCGAACGACGGCTTACGCCATGTCCGCCACCGCCAAACGTCAGTGTGTTATTGCCAGGCATGTTATGAATGTCATAGGTCAGGAATAGCGAACCGGTATGACGAGGAACATTCGGCAATGGTTTTCCTGCATAATCAGGATCTTCCAGAACCTTAGCATCGGTATAGCCGTAGCTGGCAATGATATTAATGTTTTCTGTTAATGCTCCTGCAAGGTCGACTTCTACCCCTCTTGAACGAACGCGGCCCGCCGTTTTGGCGATGGTTTCATCACCAATACTTTCGGTATACAACACATTACGTTTATGGATATCAAACAGCGCAATATCTGCGGTTATACCATCGAACAGCTCGAATTTTGCCCCGACTTCGTAAGCATTAGATGATTCCGGTGGAAGATCGCCAATGTAGCTGGCAATTGACGATTGCGGCATAAATGTTTGCGAATAATTGGCAAATAAAGATACCGATGGCGTCAGTTTGTAGACCAACCCCAGTTTGGGCGTCCATTGTTCATCGCGGCTGTCAGTATTGACATTAAAAGGACGGCCTTTACCCGCATATTGCGTGTAATACTGATAGCGGATCCCGGCGACGGCAATCCAGTTATCTGTCAGATAGAGCGCATCCTGTACATAAGCTGAGTAGCTCTCCTGTTTGATCGTCTGATCGCTGTCCGACGCCGAAACCGTTGTGCATTTGCTGGTATTGCCATAAACGGGGTTGTAGATATTGAAATCTTTAGCGTTTTTACAGCGAATCATATCTGTGCGCAGAAGATCATAATATTCATATGACACCCCACCCAGAATCTCATTATAGAATCCAGCAATATCAACATTCCCTTGCAGATCCGCACGAGTAGAATGCATACGCTGGGTAGATCCCTGAGTTGCATCAACACGCCGTGTCAGCGTTCCTGTCGTTGCATCATACGCGGTAACACGAGCCTGATTATCGCTGTATTTATCCTGGCTGTAGCTGTAATCAAAGCGCGCTGTCCACTGGCTATTGAGATGATATTCTGCGTTGAGTTGCGCCAGATCGGACTGACCATCTGTAATATTAAACGGTTCGTCGAAACGTATTTTTCGATCAACGTTGACGGGCTGTTTCGTTGTAAGGTCGAAAATCGTTCCACGATCGAACGGCGTTTTATAATCCCGATGTGAATAGAGCATGGTTACTGTTGCATTATCACCAAACCAGGTGAGTGATGGGGCAATAAATGTGCTGCGCTCTTTACCGAAATTCCGCCAGTAATCTTCATCCTGCACTTCCCCCGTCAGGCGATATGCCAGCTGAGTACCTTCAATGGGGCCTGTGATATCCAGTTGCCCAATGCCTCCGCCAAAACTGGAGGAAGTGGCTGAGACAGTACCATGGAATGTTTTTTCCGGGCGCTTTGTCACGACGTTAATCAGTCCGCCAGGATCGAGAATGCCATACAGCGTGGAGGCCGGGCCTTTTAGCACTTCCACGCGTTCTGTTGCAGCGTTGAAGCTACGAGGAAGTACGGTTCGCAGACCATTGGTCATGATGGAGCCATCCCGGTTAGCACCAAACCCACGACGTACAAAGGCGTCCTGAGTTCCGCCTAATGTATTGGTCTGTACCACGTTACTGACGTTATAAAGCGCCTCATCCAGCGTCGTCGCATTCTGATTTTCCAGAACCTGATCGCTAACCGTATTGACCACCTGCGGGATATCTAGAATCGGCATATCGGTTAATGTCGCCGTGGAGGTGCTCAGGGGTTGATAACCATCGGTCGCCTCAGTTGCGGTATTTGCATCCGCTGTAACAGTGATTGTTTCGCCATCTTTGGTCGTTACAGTGTCGGTTGCATGAATCATCGGTGCTGCAAAGAGCAGTGAAAAGAGCGCCCGACCTTTGATTCCTGAGAATGAAGGTGTGAACTTAGCCATTTAGTCTGTTATCCCAAAAACTCACGGATTGTCGCGAGTGAAAATTGTTTCTTGTTGCTCACTAAGCACTATCCGTTTGTTATTTCGCCATCGGATATGTAATTGAGAATCATTCAATCATGCGGTGATGTAGTAGTAAATGAGAAATAACAAAAAATTGCTACATGTGTTTTTATGAGAGGTTAATGCAATTAAATTGATGTTAACCTGTTAATATTTAATGATTTTATTTTTATTTTTAAAAATATTTCACCTGTTATTTACCTTGTTTTTGTATGGCTTTTAACTTCTTGACTACTACATTTTGTGGCGTCAAACTCTCAAAGGAGAATGAGTTTTATTTTTGTTTGTCTTTGATTAAGTTGGCGTACACGTGGCACATAACGCAAAAGGGCAGGGGCTGATCCTCGACAATGTTTCTGCCGGGTATCACAAGAAAATCATTGTTGATGGTGTTTCTTTCTCCGTTCCCACAGAAAAAATGACCGTTCTGGTTGGGGCAAACGGCTGTGGAAAGTCGACGTTGCTCAGTACCATTGCACGTATCTTGCAACCCATGGGTGGCGCGATATTGCTGGATGGTAAAGCGATTCACGAGCAACCAACGAAAGCGTTATCCCGTAGACTTGGGATCTTGCCGCAGTCGCCATTATTGCCGGAGGGCTTAACCGTTTATGAACTGGTGTCGCGTGGGCGTTTTCCCTGGCAAAATTTCATACGTCAATGGAGCGACGCCGATGAGCAGGCGGTAGAAGAGGCTCTGAAATTAACCGGTACGCAGGAGTTTGCACATTTACCTGTTGAAAAACTCTCTGGTGGGCAGCGCCAGCGTTGCTGGATTGCGATGGTGTTGGCGCAAAAGACGCCTTATATCCTGCTGGATGAACCCACAACCTGGCTTGATTTACGTTATCAGGTTGAAATTCTTGAGTTATTACATGATTTAACGCGTCATCACGGGCGTACAGTCGTCGTGGTGTTGCATGATCTGAATTTTGCCGTGAATTATGGCGATACGCTGATATTTTTACGCCAGGGGAAAGTGGTGCGTGTGTTGAATGAGGGGGAACATTGCACGCCTGAGCTGGTAAAAGCGGTTTTTGATGTTGATGTTCACGCATCAATAAATCCTCTGACGGGGAAACCGTTCTTCATGCCGTTTCGTGGTGTAGAAAAAGTATGATGCGCACGGGGCTGGTTACTGTTTTTTTCCTCGCCTTACTGTTGGTGGGATGCGTGGTATATCCAGGGATAGGTGCCCGATTTATTGCACCACAAACGGTGTTGCAGTCATTTCTTCATTTTGAACCGCAAAACTTCGATCACAACGTGATTGTAAGACTGCGTTTGCCGCGTTTAGCTGCAGCATTGCTCACCGGTGCTTCTCTTGGTGTTGCTGGTGCTTTGTTGCAGGCTGTCATTCGTAACCCATTGGGAGAGCCACATATTTTAGGCTTAAATGCCGGAGCCGCCCTCGCTGTCGTTGCAGCCAGCGCGCTTGGACTGGCCTTTCCTGTTGGACGTCCACTGCTGGCATCTGCGGGAGGCGCGTTATTGTTCCTGTTGATATTGCTGCTTTCCTCCGCAGGGCGTTCAGGGTTGACGCCAATGAAAGTTACCTTATGCGGCGTGGCGCTATCGGCGTTCGTGTCCTCAATAACGGCGGCAATCCTGATTCTTGACGAACAAACCTTGCTGGCAATGCGGACATGGCTAGCTGGTGATTTAGCAGGGCAGGATTGGGTGACGCTGGGTACGTCCGCCTGGTTTTCTCTGGGAGGATTTGTGTTAGCCCTTTACCTTGCGCCCTCTCTTAACATGTTGGCACTGGGCGATCGCATGGCGCAGGGGCTGGGCGTCTCGGTACTACGCACGCGAACATTCACCCTGCTTGCGATCGCGTTGCTCTGTGGCGCAGCCGTATCGATTGCTGGCCCCATTGGTTTTGTCGGCCTGTTGGTACCGCAGATTGTCCGGCGTCTGGTATCAGCGGATCTGCGCGTTCTGCTCCCTCTTTCAGCCTGTGTCGGTGCCTTATTGTTATTACTGGCAGATATTAGTGCCCGGACGCTTTTCACGCCCCATGAGTTAGCGACCGGTGTCATGACTGCGTTAGTTGGTGCGCCCGTTTTTGTCATTATGGCGACGAGGATGTTCAAATGAGTCGGATAATGAACGTCGGGCTACGCCCACTACGTGTTGGTAAGTTTTCGACGCTGGTACGCCCTAAAAATCTGGTGTTGCTTGGTGGGCTGTTTCTGTTTGCGGTTGGAATACTGATATTCGGTCTGATGCATGGCTCTTTCTCTGTCCCGGCATCGGAAGTAGGGCGAGCGTTGTTTGCTCCAGAAAACGTAAGCACAGACGCACGTTATATTGTGCAGGATATTCGCTTGCCGAGAGTCATCATGGCATTGCTATGCGGAGCCATGTTAGGTATGGCGGGGGCCGCAATGCAATCCATTGCGCGTAACGGCCTTGCCGATCCCGGTTTAATCGGCGTCAAAGAAGGATGTAGCGTGGCGGTGCTGTGGCTGATCTTCCAGTTTCCAATGCTGGGAATGTTCTGGCGTCCAGTGGCTGGTCTTGCTGGTGGCTTGTTGGTGGCTTTAATCGTGATTTTTTGTGCGCGCGATATTTCCCGCCCGCGATTTGTTCTGATTGGTATTGGTGTTTCCTGGTTTTTCGCCGCCGGTATCGGTGTATTTATGACCACTGCAGATGTTCGAGATGTACAAACTGCATTGATGTGGTTATCGGGAAGCCTGCATGCAGCTAACTGGATGTTAGTCGGTATTTCAGCCTGTTGGATGTTGCCAGCCGCTCTTTTATTGCTGTTCACCGCCAGGACGGCGGATATCGCTCTGCTTGGTCATCAGGTTGCAACCGGGTTAGGGGTGAATAGTTCTCGTCTGGCGTTGTTACGTGTAGCCGCACCAATAATCCTGACAGCCGTCTGCGTTTCGTGTGTTGGTAACATCGGTTTTGTCGGATTGATAGCCCCCCATATATCACGTTTTATTCTACGTGGCGGGCAGACGACATTACTGCTGGGGAGCGCCGTATCGGGGGCGTTGTTAGTCATCCTGGCGGATAGCATTGGTCGTTTGGCTTTTTTGCCTTTGCAACTGCCTGCCGGAATCATTATTTCATTGATTGGTGGACCATTCTTTTTGCTACTGCTCTGGCAGCGCAGGAACAGTTTTTAACGGGAGTTGTATGCGTTTATTTTTTTCTCTGCTGATACTGTTGTCATTTTTTGCCCGCGCGACAGAACCTGTTCAGGTGTTTACCGATGATTTAGGGCGCAAAGTCACAGTGCCCGCACATCCAAAGAGAATTGTCTCTTTACACGATCTTGATATCACTATTCCTCTGATTGAGCTTGGTGTACCTCCTGTCGCCAGCCACGGGCGAACACGGCCTGACGGTAGCCATTTCATTCGATCAGGCGCATTACTGACAGGTGTCGACTTCGATAATTCATCGATCGCCTTCATTGGAACAGCCGACATTGATATTGAAGCGATTGTGGCGGCAAAGCCTGACCTGATCATCACAGAACCGACCCGTAATACGCCTATTGAACAACTGGAAAAAATTGCGCCCACGGTGAGCATTGATCATCTCAAAGGGGGGGCGCCAGAAATCTACCGCAAGCTGGCAGAACTTACAGGAACACAGGCGCAGCTGGCGATACTTGAACGCCGCTATCAGGCACAAATCAATGCGCTGAAGGCGACGCTGGACAGCCAAAAAATAACGGTATCGGTGATTCAGGCAAATCAGGGAAAAATTAATGTGATGCATAGCTATCATTCGCTGGGGCGGGTATTACGCGATGCTGGTTTTCGCTTTCCACCGCTGATTGAGAGCATTCCTGAAGGTGGGCGAATGGATGTGAGCGCGGAGCGTTTGCCTGAACTGGATGCCGATTTTGTTTTTGCAACCTGGCGCGGCGACACTGGTGGTAAACCTCAGGATGAGCTGGCAGCAATGGAAAAAGTCATGCCGGGGTGGTGTCAGTTTCTGACGGCCTGTCGTTCAGGGCGCTATGTGTTGATTTCTCGTGAAGAGGCGATTTCTAACTCCTTTGCATCTCTGGGACTGATGGCTGCGCAGATACAATCACAAATTGCGGGACGACCTCTACCGGAGGCCAAATGATTCAGAAAGACAAAACGCGGGTTGATATTTATGGTGAGCGTTTTCGCACTCGCGCGAGTCAGTTAACGCCTGGGTTAAGAGCCGTCGCCAGCTACATTAATGAGCATCGTGAAGTGGTACTCGAGCAAACGGCGATGGAAATTGCGGCCACGTTGAATACTTCCGATGCCACAGTGATTCGGGCTATCCAGGCCCTGGGATTTGCCGGGCTGCGCGATTTGAAACGCACTCTGGAACAGTGGCTTGGTCCAGCCCTTAGTTCCAGCGAAAAGATGTCTACGACGGTGAGTAACTTGACGAGCGATGTTAACACCGCAATCGACTTTGTTCTTGAAGGGCATTTGTATACCTGTAATGTCCTGTCAGAGCCTGAAAACCGCCACGCGCTTGCGCAAGCGGTAGCGTTGTTGGTGCAGGCACGGCAAGTCGTAATTTTTGGCATTGGCGCTTCGGGGATTCTGGCGGACTATACCGCACGACTATTCAACCGCATAGGCTTGCCTGCCACGGCGCTAAACCGTACGGGTATTGGCCTTGCCGAGCAATTGATCGCGCTTCAGCGAGGTGATGTTCTGATCATGATGGCGCAAAAATCTGCGCATCGGGAAGGGCTGACAACGCTGCGTGAAGCGAGACGGCTGGGGATCCCTGTTATTTTGCTGACAAACGCGCTGGATTCACGTTTTAGCAAAGACGCCAGTATCGTGATTCATGTTCCGCGCGGGGATGAAAAGGGGAAAACGCCACTACATGGTACGGTATTGTTGTGCCTGGAAATGATTGTCTGGTCGGTGGCTTCCGCGATGCCGCAGCGTGCGGTTAAAACCATTAAGCGAATTAACGATTTCCATCGGGGTTTGAAAACGGGAAGAAAGAATGGCTAATCTGACCTGAGGCCGGTAGCAACACCGGCCTCTTTTCAGGAATGTTAAATCCCCGGTTGCAGGATGCGGATATTCATCTCCAGCACATCGCCTTTTACGGCCTCGCTGTACGCTTTCATGTGCGGGGTCTGCAAGTGCGCTTCAAGATGCGCGATGCTTTCCCACTGCTCAATCATCACGATAGAGTCCGGCGCCATAGACTGGAAACTCACGCCAGCAGCGCAATCCACCATCGGCGCATAGCCGTGGCAACCTTCTTCCTTCAGTACGGTTGGAACGATTTTAGCAAATTGATCCAATACCGCCTGACGGTGATGTTGACCAGGACGAGTACGGATTTCTGCGATTACTGTAATCATGGTTAACTCCTTCTAAAGCCAGAGCCCTAGTTAACCAAAAATCTCTACAAGATGCTTGCGATATTCTTCAGTATAGCGGGGAACATCAGGCATTTTTATCACATCATTAGCGATAAATGTCGGCAGCGGTTCCATACCCAGGAATTGGTTTGCTTTATGGAACGGCAGATACACGCCGTCAACGCCAACGCCGTGGAAGAATTGGTCTTTTTCGGTGAAGGCTTCCATTGGTGCGTTCCAGGTCAGGGAAAGCATATATTTTTTGCCCTGTACCAGGCCGCCAGAACCGTATTTTTTCGACGGATCTTTGCGGGTACGACCATCGCTGGCATACAGCGTGCCGTGACCTTCGGTGAACACATCATCGATATATTTCTTCACCGTCCACGGTGCGCCCATCCACCAGCCTGGCATCTGCCAGATCACCACATCAGCCCAGAGAAAGTTTTGTACTTCGGCTTTGACATCGTAGTCGCTGTCGGCGCGAACGATGCGGACATCATGCCCGAGGTCGCGCAGCGTGCCATCCGCGACTTCGGTCAGGGTGTCGTTCAGTTGACCATTGGAGTGGGCGAATTTTTTCGCGCCGTTGATAATCAGGGTGTTGCTCATTTTTTATCCTCAAGGTGAGACGTTTGCCGACTATAGTACGTCACAGAGCGGTGCGGTGAAATTAGCAAAATGTGCAAAGTCTTTTGCGAATTTTGCAAAAGTTTGATTTTGCTCTGACTCACCGATGCAGGATAAATATTTTCTGAAAATGACAATACTGATAGCAATTTCTCATAATTCCCCTTGGTACAGGATTAACTTACAGGTTTGGTGCAGATTTTCTGCGAGCTGATAATTATGGCGTTGAAGGTCGAATAAGCAAAAATGAAATTATCAGCGTGTGATGCAGATAATTATAAATAGATTTACTGGAGGATATCGAAAATCAGAGTTCAGATTGGACTTTTTTAGAGAGTGCTAACATATGTTAAAGCAGAAAATTCAAACAATATTCGAAGCTCTGTTATATATTATCCTTTCTTTTTGGTTGGCAAAAAATTTCTTTGCTTTCAATGAGTATGACTGGATGCTTGAGTCGGGAGACAATATTTGCAATATACCTTCCGTATCAGGCGAAGAACGTATATTACAAGCAGTGATAGCCGCGTTTTTTCTTCTGACGCCACTTATTATTATCATCTTAAGAAAACTCTTTGTGCGGGAAATGTTCGAGTTTTGGCTATATGTATTCTCGCTCGTTATTTGTCTGGTTTGTGGTTGGTGGCTTTTTTGGGGACAGCTTATATTTTGCTATTAAGAATATCTATGAGAGCTGTTTAAACGGCTCTCATAGACATATGCACTACCAGCCCACCTTCGCCTCAAATCCACCTTGTTCCGCATTCCCAAACACAACATTCATGCCATGCAATTTGGCGATTCGCTGGACAATCGACAGCCCAAGCCCGCTGCCGGTAGCGGTTTGTCCAGGGGGGCGGTAGAAACGTTCACCAATTCGCGCCAGTGCCTCTGGCGTCACACCGGGGCCGTTGTCTCTTACGGTGAAATTATCTGCATTCAGAGTGACGTCCACCACGCTGCCCTGTGGACTGTAACGTACTGCGTTATCCAGCAGATTTCGGACCAGTAGACTTAGCAATAGCGGTTGCCCGGTGCGTTTGATGCCGTGGGCATTGAGCGTCAGCCGCACGTCAATTTTTGCCTGCTGCGCCGTGTGGTAGATATCCATCACTGCCGATTGCAGGAGATCCTCAAGCGGAATCTCCGTGACGTCCTGAAGATTATCCAGCGAATCCAGCCGCGACAGGGTGAGCAATTGATCAACCAGGCGGGTAGCGCGATCGATCCCCGAATGTAATTGCATTAGTGCTTTTTTCCGTGCCCGTGGATCATCATCGGAAAGCTGTGCGACTTCGGTTTGCACTTTCAGCGCCGTTAATGGGCTGCGCAGTTCGTGAGCTGCATCAGAGGTAAAGCGCCGCTCACGGATCATCATCGCATGTGTACGATCGAACAGTTGATTCAGCGACTCGACCAGTGGACGCACTTCGCTGGGTACACCTGCGGTGTTAAGTGGTTTTTCTGAGTCGGGATCGCGCAAACGTAGCGCAAGCGCCAGTTTGTTCAGCGGCGAGAGTTCACGACCCAGCAGTACCATCATGATGATTAACATAATGGGTAACGCAACGAGCCACGGGATCAATTGCCCGGCGACAATCGCCAGCGCCATGTCTTCACGGTATTCCCATTCCTGACCTACAACGATGCGGTATTTACCATCAGACGACGTCATCCAGACAAAACGCCAGGGATCATCTTCATCTACCAGTTGACCGTTAGTAAATCCTTCACGTTGATAGTGATAGGGAATATCCTCCCCGTTGTCGCCATCGTTGAGCACCATTTTTCCATCGTGGGTAAAGATGGCAAAGGTTAGCGCATCATCATCTACATGACCGTGTTTGAATTTCTTCGGCGCTCTTGCCATACGATCTGCCGCATTGATTTCGTTGAGATCGAGCGTACTTAACCGTTTGGCAAACAGCATTAACTGGGTATCGAACAACTCGTCGACGTTATCCGTTGTTTGCTTCCAGGCGACAAAACTGGAAAGCAGCCAGGTCACCGAGGCCAGAATCAAAAAGATCAGCGTCAGCCTGACTCGCAGACTAAGGCGTTGGGTAAATTTCATTTCTCACCTAATGTGTAGCCTATACCGTGAACGGTACGAATAAAGTCACTGCCGAGTTTGCGCCGCAGATGATGCACATGCACTTCGACGGCATTGCTGGTGACCTCTTCGTCCCAGGTATACAGTTTTTCTTCAATAAGTTTGCGCGGCAGTACCCGACCGGCGTTGCGCATCAGGAGTTCCAGCAGGGCAAATTCTTTTGGTTTTAACGTTAAGGGTTCACCTGCCAGGGTGGCGATACGTTTGCCGGGGTCAAGCATTACGTTGCCGTGGTGTAACTCATTACTGACTTGCCCGTTGCTTCGACGCATCAGGGCTTCCAGCCGGGCGGCGACTTCTATCAGTGCAAAAGGTTTGCACAGATAATCGTCGGCCCCCAGGCGCAAACCTTCTACGCGCTCCGCCAGTGCGTCGCGCGCGGTCAGGATCAGTACCGGCTCACGTTGACCTTTTTCTCGCCATTCGCGCAAAATATCGCGGCCATCCATTCCCGGTAAGGTTAAATCCAGAATTACCGCGTCGTAAGGTGCGCTATAGAGCGCCTCTTTTCCCTGACGACCTTCCGTAAACCAGTCGACGCTAAAACCCATCTTACTCAGACCTGTTTTGATGCCATCGCCAATCAGCATGTCATCTTCTATCAGTAAAATTCGCATCTTTTCATCCCTGCGATAACTGTATTTGTTGCAAGTAAACCGTGTTGTAACGTGCTCTGTACAGCCCTAAATTTTCTTTTTTTTCCTTAAGAAGTTGTTAAGGACTATCTTGTTTAATGCTCGGAAACAGACATTAAAGGGAGTAACAAACATGAAAAAATTCGCAGCAGCAATTGCAGTAATGGCCCTGTGCAGCGCACCGGTAATGGCAGCAGAGCAGGGTGGTTTTTCTGGCCCATCGGCAACACAAAGTCAGACCGGAGGATTCCAGGGGCCGAACGGCAGCGTAACTAACGTAGAAAACGCGAAATCTCTGCGTGACGACACCTGGGTAACCTTGCGCGGGAATATCGTTGAGCGCATCTCTGACGATCTGTACCTGTTCAAAGATGCCAGCGGCACCATCAATGTAGATATCGACCACAAACGCTGGAACGGTGTGACGGTAACGCCGAAAGATACGGTTGAGATTCAGGGCGAAGTGGATAAAGACTGGAACTCTGTTGAAATTGACGTTAAACAGATCCGCAAAGTAAACCCGTAATTTTACCGCTCCCGGGACGCGTTCCCGGGAATAATTTCGCAGGGAGGCAAAATGAAAAACCAGACCTTGAAAGTAAGTGTTATCGATTTTCCATCCACCCATGTGGCGATTTTGCCGCATCGCGGTAGTCCTGAGTTGCTCAACTACAGTGTGGCGAAATTTATCATGTGGCGCAAAGAGACGGGGCTTTCCCCTGTTAATCAAAGCCAGACCTTTGGCGTCGCCTGGGACGATCCTGCCACCACCGCACCAGATGCGTTTCGCTTTGATATCTGCGGCAGTGTTAACGAACCGATTCCGGAGAATCGTTATGGCGTGAGTAATGGTGAACTTACTTCGGGGCGCTATGCCGTTGCCCGCCATGTTGGCGATCCGGATAACATATCTCATACCATCTGGGCCATCATTCGCCGCTGGCTTCCTGAAAGTGGTGAGAAAATGCGTAAAGCACCGCTCCTGTTTCACTACACCAATCTTGCCGAAGGGATGACAGAGCAGCGACTGGAAACGGATGTTTATGTGCCGTTGGTGTGATGGGGAATCTTGTGAGCCAAATGTGTCTTTGTGCTTGATAAGTGGGTCGTTAACGAAAAGATTACTGCTCGCAAAAATTCTAAGTACCGCGATGCAGAGCATACCGTTTTGCAGCAGGTCGAGTATCTGGCCCTGGATAATTCGGTCACTGGCTATAACCGTTATCGCGTGGGAGAGGTCGATCTGACCTGGGTTCCGGCGCAGCAAATTCCTGCTATCGAAAAATCGTTGCCAGGCGAGCTGCAGATTATCCCGCGTCTGAACAGCGAATATTACAATTTCAACACGCAGAAACCGCCGTTTGACGATGTTCGTGTCCGGCGGGCGCTATATCTGACGGTCGACAGGCCGTTAATCGCGCAAAAGGTACTCGGGCTGCGAACGCCTGCAACCACGCTGACGCCGCCAGAGATAGAAGTTTTTAGTGCGACGACGTTCGATGAATTGCAACAGCCAATGAGTGAGCGCGTGGCGACGGCAAAAGCATTGCTGAAACAGGCGGGATACGACGCCTCTCACCCGCTACGCTTTGAACTGTTCTACAACAAATACGATCTGCATGAGAAAACGGCGATAGCCTTGTCTTCCGAATGGAAAAAATGGCTTGGCGCACAGGTGACGCTGCGCACGATGGAGTGGAAAACGTATCTTGATGCCCGGCGTAGCGGTGATTTCATGTTGTCGCGGCAGTCGTGGGATGCGACGTACAATGATGCTTCCACTTTCCTGAACACGCTTAAAAGCGATAGTGAAGAGAACGTCGGTCACTGGAAAAACACGCAGTATGACGCGATATTGAATCAGGCGGCGCAAACCACTGATGCGGGGAAACGTAACGTGCTGTATCAACAGGCCGAGGCCATTATCAACCAGCAGGCTCCGCTCATTCCCATCTACTATCAACCGCTGATCAAACTGCTTAAACCCTACGTTGGCGGTTTCCCGCTGCATAATCCTCAGGATTATGTTCACAGCAAAGAGTTGTATATCAAGGCACATTGATGCCTTTATCGCCGCCGGAGCACGTCCGGCGGCGCTAATGACGCTGATCTCCTGTGACTCGACGCGGCAGATAATGTAGTATCTCCAGCAATATTGCCCCTTTGAAGGCTGGCGAATAAGTTGAGGAATCAGAATTAATGAGCGATATGGCAGAGCGCCTTGCGCTGCATGAGTTTACGGAGAACGCCTACTTAAACTACTCCATGTACGTGATCATGGACCGTGCGTTGCCGTTTATTGGTGATGGTCTGAAACCCGTTCAACGCCGCATTGTGTATGCGATGTCAGAACTGGGCCTGAATGCTACCGCCAAATTTAAAAAGTCGGCTCGTACCGTCGGTGACGTACTGGGTAAATACCATCCGCATGGCGACAGCGCCTGCTATGAAGCGATGGTGCTGATGGCGCAGCCATTCTCTTACCGTTATCCGCTGGTGGACGGGCAGGGGAACTGGGGGGCGCCGGACGATCCGAAATCGTTCGCGGCAATGCGTTACACCGAATCCCGCCTGTCGAAATATTCCGAGCTTTTATTAAGTGAACTGGGGCAAGGAACGGCGGATTGGGTGCCAAACTTCGACGGCACGTTGCAAGAGCCGAAAATGCTCCCTGCCCGCTTGCCGAATATTTTACTTAACGGCACCACTGGCATTGCCGTCGGCATGGCGACGGATATTCCGCCGCACAACCTGCGTGAAGTCGCGCAGGCGGCAATCGCCTTAATTGAGCAGCCCAATACCACGCTCGACCAGTTACTGGATATCGTGCAGGGGCCGGACTACCCGACCGAAGCGGAAATCATTACCTCCCGAGCGGAGATCCGCAAAATCTACGAGAACGGTCGCGGTTCTGTGCGTATGCGCGCGGTGTGGAAGAAAGAAGATGGCGCGGTGGTTATCAGCGCATTACCGCATCAGGTTTCTGGTGCGCGCGTACTGGAACAGATTGCTGCGCAAATGCGCAACAAGAAGCTGCCGATGGTTGACGATCTGCGCGATGAATCTGACCACGAGAACCCGACTCGTCTGGTGATCGTGCCGCGTTCCAACCGCGTGGATATGGAGCAGGTGATGAATCACCTCTTCGCCACCACCGATCTGGAAAAGAGCTATCGTATTAACCTCAATATGATCGGTCTGGATGGGCGTCCGGCGGTGAAAAACCTGCGGGAAATCCTCTCCGAATGGCTGGTGTTCCGTCGTGATACCGTACGCCGCCGTCTGAACTATCGTCTGGAGAAAGTCCTCAAGCGCCTGCATATCCTCGAAGGTTTGCTGGTGGCATTTCTCAACATCGACGAAGTGATTGAGATCATTCGTAATGAAGATGAACCGAAACCGGCGCTGATGTCGCGCTTCGGCATTACGGAAACTCAGGCGGAAGCGATTCTCGAACTGAAACTGCGTCACCTCGCCAAACTGGAAGAGATGAAGATTCGCGGTGAGCAGAACGAGCTGGAAAAAGAGCGCGATCAGTTGCAAGGCATTCTGGCTTCCGAGCGCAAAATGAATAACCTGCTGAAAAAAGAGCTACAGGCCGACGCACAAGCGTATGGTGACGATCGCCGTTCGCCGCTGCAGGAACGCGAAGAAGCGAAAGCGATGAGCGAGCACGACATGTTGCCGTCTGAGCCGGTTACCATTGTGTTGTCGCAGATGGGCTGGGTGCGTAGCGCCAAAGGTCATGATATCGACGCCCCTGGTCTGAATTACAAAGCGGGTGACAGTTTCAAAGCTGCGGTGAAAGGCAAGAGTAACCAGCCTGTGGTGTTTGTAGACTCTACCGGACGCAGCTACGCTATCGACCCCATTACGCTGCCCTCAGCGCGTGGTCAGGGCGAACCGCTCACCGGTAAACTGACGTTGCCGCCAGGTGCTACCGTTGATCACATGCTAATGGAAAGCGACGATCAGAAACTGTTGATGGCTTCCGATGCAGGTTACGGATTCGTCTGTACCTTTAACGATCTGGTGGCGCGTAACCGTGCAGGTAAGGCACTGATTACTCTGCCAGAAAACGCGCATGTTATGCCGCCAGTGGTGATTCAGGATCCTTCCGATATGTTGCTGGCGATTACTCTGGCTGGACGTATGCTGATGTTCCCGGTCAGTGAGCTCCCGCAACTGTCGAAGGGTAAAGGCAACAAGATCATTAACATCCCGTCGGCAGAAGCCGCTCGTGGCGAGGATGGTCTTGCACATCTGTATGTCCTGCCTCCACAAAGTACGCTGACGATTCATGTCGGGAAACGCAAAATCAAACTGCGCCCGGAAGAGTTGCTGAAAGTGACCGGTGAGCGTGGCCGTCGCGGCACCTTGATGCGTGGTTTACAGCGTATCGACCGCGTCGAGATTGACTCCCCGCGGCGTGCTGACAGCGAAGAGTAAAATGCAAGAGAGGGCCGTACCTTCTCCTGTCAAAAAGGTGAACCGGATGAAACGTTGAAGTCGTCATCCGGTGCCGCATTTAGTCTGTATAAACAATAAAAATTCCCTTGAAACCGTTGTTTATTCATGCGTTGCGATTAACAATACGTTTTTCCAGAGAGCGGCTTTTAACAATGCCCTAACCTGATTTCAGGTGACGTACAATGCCAGTCTCTCAGATCTTCAGAGGGTGTTATGCTATATATCTTTCGTCTTATTATTACCGTTATTTACAGCATCTTAGTCTGTGTATTCGGCTCTATTTACTGCCTTTTCAGCCCGCGTAATCCGAAGCATGTGGCTACCTTCGGGCATATGTTTGGTCGTCTTGCGCCGCTGTACGGCCTGAAGGTCGAATGTCGCAAACCTGCTGATGCTGAAAGCTACGGCAATGCTATCTATATCGCTAACCACCAGAACAACTATGACATGGTGACGGCATCAAACATCGTGCAGCCGCCGACAGTCACTGTGGGTAAAAAGAGTTTGCTATGGATCCCCTTCTTTGGGCAGTTGTACTGGTTAACCGGTAACTTATTGATCGACAGAAACAATCGCACTAAAGCGCACGGCACGATCGCCGAAGTGGTGAATCATTTCAAAAAACGCCGTATCTCCATCTGGATGTTTCCGGAAGGAACGCGCAGCCGTGGTCGCGGTCTGCTGCCGTTTAAAACAGGGGCATTTCATGCTGCGATTGCCGCAGGCGTTCCGATTATTCCCGTGTGTGTTTCCACGACTTCGAATAAGATTAATCTTAACCGACTGAATAATGGTTTAGTGATCGTAGAAATGCTGCCGCCAATTGATGTCAGTCAATATGGTAAAGATCAGGTTCGCGAGCTGGCTGCCCATTGTCGTTCGATAATGGAACAAAAAATCGCCGAGCTCGATAAAGAAGTCGCAGAGCGCGAAGCCGCCGGAAAAGTTTAAGTCGGCAATCTGTTTTTTGCGGGAACACTTTCCTGCACGGTATTACTTTAGCCAGTTTTACATGGAGCAAATATGTCACTCAGTCGGCGTCAGTTCATTCAGGCATCGGGGATTGCACTCTGTGCAGGTGCTGTCCCCCTGAAGGCCAGCGCAGCCGGTCAACAGCAACCATTGCCCGTTCCGCCGCTGCTTGAATCTCGCCGTGGGCAACCGCTGTTTATGACCGTACAGCGTGCGCACTGGTCATTTACGCCAGGAACGCGCGCGTCGGTTTGGGGTATCAATGGTCGCTATCTTGGGCCGACTATCCGCGTCTGGAAGGGCGATGATGTTAAGCTGATTTACAGCAACCGACTGACAGAAAATGTCTCAATGACGGTGGCCGGGCTACAGGTGCCAGGCCCACTGATGGGCGGTCCGGCACGCATGATGTCGCCAAACGCTGACTGGGCGCCCGTACTCCCCATTCGCCAGAACGCAGCGACCTTGTGGTATCACGCCAATACCCCCAACCGCACGGCACAGCAGGTCTATAACGGCCTTGCCGGAATGTGGCTGGTGGAAGATGAAGTCAGCAAGTCGCTGCCAATCCCTAACCATTATGGCGTGGATGATTTTCCAGTCATTATCCAGGATAAAAGGCTGGATAACTTTGGCACGCCGGAATACAGCGAGCCAGGAAGCGGCGGCTTTGTTGGCGATACGTTATTGGTCAACGGTGTGCAAAGCCCGTACGTTGAAGTCTCGCGTGGTTGGGTGCGCTTGCGACTGCTGAACGCGTCGAACTCTCGTCGCTATCAACTACAGATGAGCGATGGTCGCCCGTTACATGTGATTTCTGGCGATCAGGGATTCCTGCCTGCGCCAGTGTCGGTGAAGCAACTTTCGCTGGCACCGGGCGAGCGCCGCGAGATTCTGGTGGATATGAGCAACGGTGATGAAGTGTCTATCACCTGTGGCGAAGCGGCGAGCATTGTTGATCGTATTCGTGGCTTCTTTGAGCCATCCAGCATTCTGGTTTCCACGCTGGTGCTAACGCTGCGCCCAACCGGTCTTCTGCCGCTGGTCACAGACAGTCTTCCGATGCGCCTGCTGCCAACCGAAATCATGGCCGGTTCGCCGATTCGCAGCCGTGATATCAGTCTGAGTGATGACCCGGGTATCAATGGAAAGCTGTGGGACGTCAACCGTATTGATGTCACCGCGCAGCAAGGAACGTGGGAGCGCTGGACCGTACGAGCAGATGAACCGCAAGCGTTCCATATTGAAGGCGTGATGTTCCAGATCCGCAACGTTAACGGCGCAATGCCGTTCCCGGAAGACAGAGGCTGGAAAGATACCGTTTGGGTCGACGGACAAGTGGAGCTGCTTGTCTATTTCGGTCAGCCTTCCTGGGCGCACTTCCCGTTCTACTTTAATAGCCAGACGCTGGAAATGGCCGATCGCGGCTCGATAGGGCAGCTGTTGGTCAATCCGATACCGTAATGGACCAATTAAATCTCCTGGCGATATGCAGTCCTCACAGTGAGTAAAGACGTAAACAGACGGGCCTGAATCATTCAGGCCCGTCTGTTTGTCAGGTTGAAAATAACCCAGGCAGCATCAGGCTGAGCTGCGGGAAATAACAAATCATTGCCATCACCACAAACAATGCCAGAAACATCGGCAGCAATGGTCTTATTACCTTGTCGATACTGACCTTGCCAATACTGCAACCAACAAACAGAATGGTACCGACAGGAGGTGTGCAAAGACCGATGGTTAAGTTGAAAACCATAATAATGCCGAAGTGAATCGGAGCTATCCCCAGATGTTGGGCGATCGGCAGAAAAATAGGTGTAAATATCAGGATCGCTGGTGTGATATCCATAAAGGTGCCAACGATCAACAGAATGATATTAATGATAAGAAGAATGACCCATTTGTTATCCGAAACGCTGGTAATCAATTCGTTGATTAACTCAGGCACATCAGCATTCGTCATGGCCCATGACATCCCCATCGAACAGCCTACCAGTAACAGAACAATTGAACTGGTTACCACCGAATCTAACAGAATATCATTGAGCTTCTTAAGGGTGATTTCCCGGTAAATCATCGCCAGGGATAAACTATAAATTACTGCTATTGCCGATGCTTCTGTGGGCGTAAATACCCCCGCGATAATACCGCCAATAATGATAAAAATAAGCATCAGGCTGGGTATTGATTCACGGAATATTTGCAAAAACTGACGAAAATTGATGCGTTCTGCCACTGGATAATGGTTACGTCGTGCATAAAGAGCCGCCACAAACATTAAAGCAGCAGCGGTGAGAATGCCTGGCAAGTATCCAGCTAAGAACAACGCTGCAACAGAAGTGCCTCCACTGGCGAGGGAATAAACAATCAACACATTGCTCGGTGGGATCATCAGACCAATGGGGGCAGAGGCAATATTCACTGCCGCAGAGAACGCCGGATCATAGCCCTCTTTTTCCTGCAGTGGTGACATAATCCCACCTACCGCGGCGGCTGACGCAACAGCAGAACCTGAAATAGCACCAAACAGCGTGTTTGCAAGGATATTACAATGAGCCAGTGAGCCAGGCAGACGCCCAACTAATGCTTGCGCCAGGTTAACCAGCCGTCGGGCGATGCCTCCGGTATTCATAATGTTTCCGGCTAACACGAAAAAGGGAATGGCTAATAACGTAAAGCCATCCAGTCCCACTGTCATTTTTTGCGAAATCACAGAAATGGCGGCATCGGGAGGTAAGGCAGTAATAATAGATAACAGTGAAGAAAGGCCAATAGCAAAAGTAATTGGCACACCTATTGCCAGCATGACGGCAAAACTGCCAAATAAAATTAAGACGGGGTAGATATATTCAAAGTCCATACTTCCCTCGTTAATGAGAATTCCGTTTACGATAGTTGTCAATAATATTCATCACTGAATACCAGACCAGAATAAGCCCACTGGCAGGCATAACCCAATAGACCTTATCCATCGGCCATTTTAATACAGGAGAAATTTGTCCAACATGTTGTGCTTTTTCAACAACAATGTTTCCTCCATAGATCATAAAAATAACTGCAAAAACGGTAATAATAATTTGGATAAAACTGTCAAGCGTCAGAACAGATGCCGCAGGAAGTTTCTGAGCCAACAAATCAATCGCCAGATGTTTTTTTAACCCAGCGGTATATACACCGCCAAG
Organism: Escherichia sp. E10V5; assembly: GCF_004212315.1. Taxonomy (NCBI): domain Bacteria; kingdom Pseudomonadati; phylum Pseudomonadota; class Gammaproteobacteria; order Enterobacterales; family Enterobacteriaceae; genus Escherichia; species Escherichia sp. E10V5. The sequence continues at coordinate 3,227 of NZ_RHJM01000045.1, read as the reverse complement.
TAAAATCATCCACATAAATAAAATCTGGGTAAATTCATCAAGCACGGTGCTGGGAGCGTTAAAAATAAAACGAGCAATAACTTGCCATGTTACGCAGAACACCATAATGGCGAGAATAATACAGCAGCATCCGGCAAGGATCTTATTAAGAATATGAGTGAGTGTGCGCATAAGTCTTCCATGAAAGGGCAGGGATTACCTGCCCATTGGGGTTACATACTTTCTACTTGCTCAAGGTTTTTGGCCGATTGTGCATCTTTTGCTTTAAATTCATCGTATAGCGGTTTTACGCGTTCTTTGAAAGCGGATTTATCAACATCAACCACTGTTGCGTTCATCTCTTTCATTTTGTCGTAGGCTTCTTTTTCAGCGGCAGGCCAGATGACATCTTTCATTTGCATCATTGATTCATCGGCTGCCTTTAATAATGCCGTACGCTCTTTGTCGCCAAGTTTATTCAACACATTGGTGCTGATAATTAACACATCAGGCACCATGGTGTGCTCATCACGTGAATAGACTTTTGCCACCTCGGCGTGACGCATATCAGAATAGACAACGGTATTGTTCTCTCCGCCATCAACAACACCTTGCTGGAGCGCAGTGTAAAGTTCTCCCTGAGCCATCGGTGTGGCGACACCGCCAAGTGCTTTCATCATTGCAATGGCGCTGGGGCTTTGTTGAACCCTAATTTTCATTCCTGCTAAATCTTCAGGTTTTGTAATCGGTTTATTGGAATAAAAACTTCTCGCACCGCCGTCATAATACGTAATACCCACAAAACCTTTGCTTTCTGATGACTTGAGTATTTGTTTACCTAAATCGCTTTGCAGAACGCGATAATAATGCTCACGGTCGCGGAATAAGAAAGGCAGACTGAAAAGACTGTAATCCGGGGCGAAAGATTCCAGTGACGCAGCATTCACTTTCACCATCTGCAATGCGCCAGAGTTCATTAGTTCCAGTGATTCGCGCTCGTTACCCAATGTCGCATTTGGGTAAATACGAATAACTAGTTCACCATTAGAATATTCTTTGGTTTTATCAGCTAAATAGCTTAATGCTTTATGGACAGCATGGCTTTTATCCTGATTATGACTGAGTTTTAATGTTGTTTTTGCCAGTGTGGTATTGGAAATTAATAAACAACTGGTCAACAGCATAAGCGATGCCGTCAGAGGACGAAGTGCTTTCATATCCTGCTCCTGGTTAATATAACAGAAACGATAAATACAGCGCTTTTCTATCGTTAGAATAAAAAGAGATTATTAATTCTCTGTCAGATAATGGAAAATCCCTGCCGGAACGGGAATACCTTCCTGCTGACATTTTTCTTTATAGTGCATTTGTGGATCGTTCGGTGCTAATACTTTTTCAACGCCAGGAACCGGTTTAACGGCATGAAGTTCCGTGACCATTTGCGCCATAGTTTCAGCAAAAACAGGATTGCCAAGCTTTTTCGGATCGATGGCAATAACCAAACTTGCCAGCTTACGCATCTTGTCATAATCGCCATACATGCGAACAATATGGTTACCAAAATTCGCATTCATCAGCACGCCAGTCAGTGCATCTATAGCCAGCGCAATGCCTGAACCTTTGTGCTGACCGAAAGGTAACAGGTTTTCAATTTTATGCGGATCAGTGGTGCCATTACCGTCTTTATCTATCGCCAGTCCTTCACCAATATGTTTTCCGGTTTCCTTTGCATGAAGTATTTTGCCGAAAGCCGTGGCACTGGTCGCCATATCAACAATCATCGGATGGCTGTTTTCCACCGGAAAGCCAAAGGCGATGGGGTTAGTTCCCAAAAAGCGCCCGGCACCGCCATGAGGCGCTACGCAGGTATCGGTTTGCGTCATTACGATAGCAATCAATCCTTGGTTGGTGACCATCTCTGCAAAATAAGATAACGCGCCACAGTGAGAGGCGTTTTTAACGCTAACAAACCCAAGACCTTCTTCCTGTGCCAGTTTGATGGCGTGCTCTGTGGCGCTAATTAATGCTGAATGCCCCATCCCGTCATCAGAGTCGAGAATGGCCACTGACGGTGATATTTGCTCAATACTAAATTGCGCGGTTTTATTTAACCCTCCGGCAGCAAGGCGAGTGCAATAATGTTCGACACGCATAACACCGTGAGAATGCACACCGGTAATATCGGCATGTACTAAAACATCCGTAACTTGTTGTGCGGTGTTAGTATCCAGCCCGGCAGTATATAATTTGTGGTGCACCAGTGATTTTAAATTTGCTTCACCGACATAAACAGTTGTCATCTTTGTTCCCTTAAAAAGTGATCACACCCTTGACCATATTTTTATTTTCTACAACGTTACGTTGGTAATTTTCGCCAACATTAAAGAAATCAAACTCCTGGTTTTTCATTAAGTTTTCATGAATTTTATTGCTGCGCATCAGTTCAATAACTAACGCGAAATCTTCCCGTGTGGCATTACGACTGCTGAGTAACGTTGTCTCTTTTTTGTGGAAGGTTGGATCGTCAATAACGAGCTCACCGATATACAAACCGATGAAAACAATTTTGCCGCCATGACGAATAAGATTGACATCCTGACTCATCGAGGCTTTATTTCCCGTAGCATCAAGTACGACGCAAGCCAGTTCGCCGCCAAAAGCCTCACGAAGCGCGGTAATAAAATCTTCCTGTGTGGGATCGAAGGCATTAATAGCAAGATTATCCACAACGTGCTGGCGACGTTGACTATCAATATCAGCAACAACAACCTGCGCCCCTTTAGCCTGGGCGATGGATGCGGTAGCCAGACCAATTGGCCCGGCGCCAATCACCAGTACGTTTTGTGCAGCCTTGATCTCAGCCCGACGAACGGCATGTGCTCCAATGGCGAAGCATTCAACCAATGCGCCGGCGCTGTCGCTGACCTCGTCAGGGAGCGGCACAAGGTTGTCTTCACGTACCGCAAGGTACTCACTAAAACCCCCATCCTGATGCACGCCATACAGCGAAACACGTTCACAGCAGTTCGTTTTCTCTTCCCGACAGGCGGCGCACTCGCCACACGGAATGCATGGGATAACGGAATAGCGCTGGCCTGGCTGTGCTGTTTGGCACTGGCTGCCTCGCGAAACTGCTTCGGCGCATATTTCATGACCTAATACACGTGGGTAGCTAAAAAAAGGCTGTCTGCCGGCAAATGCGTGAATATCCGTACCACAGATACCCACGTGTAGTGGATCGGTAATTC
>NZ_RHJM01000044.1:0-15222 GCF_004212315.1 Escherichia sp. E10V5 | reverse complement strand
TTAGGTATACAGATTTCAGGGTGGATAACTTACTTATCCACAGACTTGTGGATAAGTAAGGTGTGAGTTTTGATGTTTTTTTAATGTATTGATTTTTAATGATTTTATTGTTTCTTTTGATTGAAAGAATTGTTTTGTTTTTATTGTTTTTCTATGCCCAGATTCAGAACCGTACTGATTTGAGGAACTTTAAAGGTATACATTTTTCAGGAGCTGTTGCTTGGCTTGCCTCTTTGCGGATTATAGGTAGCCTGATTTCAGGATGCTTTTATTTCTTCTTGTCTTTTTAACTAATTGATTTTTATGGTTGTTTTTATTTAAGGTATACTGTGTTGATTTTGTTTTCTACCTTTGGTACAGTGTGATTATTGGTTGCTATGGGAGAAATATGATGTTGCCAGTAGAGGTGAATACGCGAGAGGGGGAGTTAATATTTCAATCAAATGCTATTACTGATGGTGTTTATAAAATAACACTTGATGAATTTCGTTTGTTAAATTTAGCTATATCTAAGATCTCAAGGCACGATAAACCTGAGAAACGTATAAGGATTACAACAAAAGAGTTTGTTGAAGTCTTTAACATCAAGGATAAAAACGTTAAAAATAGGTTATCAGCAATTGCTGATGGGTTGCTAGGAAAAACTATTGACACATATTCTTTTGACCAGGACTCTGGGAAGAAAACAAAAAGAAGGCGCCTGTGGTTGTCAGAGGTAGAGTATGATATTGAAGGTGAAGAAAATGTATTTTTAGAAATCGTTTTTTCTACCGAAATATCGGATCTTTTATTTCAATTAAAAGATAATTTTACGTTATTTGCATTAAGAGCAATATCAGCATTTACCTCTCCTCATTCTTTTAGAATATATGCTTGGTTATGTAAATATAGAAACATGTATAATTATCGCAAGGGAGAGTTGATTACAACTGATACAATCAGTGTTTATGATTTTAAAGTGATGTTGGGATTAGAAAAATCCTATGAAGAGTATAAGTTTCTAAAACAAAAAGTAATTGAAAGATCAATTAATGAAATAAATGCATCAACTGATATTTCAGTTGTTTTGAATGAATATAAGGCATCCAGAAAAGTTATTGCCATATCGTTTAGTTTTGTTCGAGAGGATCATCCAACTTTACAATCTATAAAGCCAAAGAGGCGGCGCTTACCGGCTAGACCAAGAGTTAAGTCAGGTTCTAATGCTGAAGTTGAGTGGGCTAAGAAATGTATTGAAATAATATTAGAATATGAAAATGCGCTAAAATTATATGATAAGGAAGCTAGGTTGCCTCTTCCTGATTTAGAAAAATTAGTAGGGTATTATGAATTATGTGGGGAGGATAAGAAAATATCAGAAAGGAATTGTGAACTAAAAGAAAGGAAGTCCAAACGTAAATGATGTGTATTTTTTGTTTTTAAAGTAATAAGTAACGTCATATTTAGTCGTTCAGATTAGTCACTAGTACCGCCGTCTTGACCACGGCGGTACTAGCTAACCATATCACCTACACAGGAGGCCATATGGCTACTTTTGATTTTACACACCTCAATGGATTAACACAAATCAAAGCCTTGTTTCCAGAACTTACAGAGAAACAATTTAGGGTTACGTTAAGTTGGGTTTTTGGAAGTGAAATCATTGATATAGCGAGCGAGCATGAGTGCTCGATTGAAGCGGTAAAAAAAACATTGCAGAGAAGTAAGCTAGCTCTTGGTTCGGAGCGGCTTGAGGCTGTAAGAGTAATCTTCTTGTGCAGGATAATGGCTGATCTATGGACTAGGGTAAGATAACTACTTCCACCAACAAAATGATTAAAAAGGCGGCATTTGCCGTCTTTTTTTATCGTCTAATCGCTCAAAAAATGAGCATTTAAATGTGATTTATATCAAAAAAAAGCGAATCATTAATAATGATAAGTATGTCTTTGAACTCTTTCTTTATTAAAAAGCCATTGAAAAATAATGGAAAACTTTATTTTCTAAGATTGTGGCAAATTGATATGTCCTCGATTGGGTATTTTTCGAGGTTGTTTGTTGGTGAGAACATATTAAGTGTTGAAAGAACAAAAAAATGGAGATAAAGGAACGGGAAAAGTGAATAAGAGTCGAAATAATGATGTAAGTGATAATTTAAATGCAGGAAATTTTATTGTAAATGGTAATGTTTGGGAACCAACTACTGTCACGATAAAAATTAATGGTAGAAGTAATTACATTTTGACAAAACTTAGGTTGTTAAAACCAAACTTACCTAAAACTCAATTAGCCAGAGAGCTTCTTGAAGAAGCTCTACTGAAAATTGATGAAAAAATAACCGAATTATAAATAATGCTCTTTAACAATTTGAAAGTGACGAATACCAGCTATGAAGAGGAGGATTGAGCTGGAGGAACGATGGGCATCGTGTCACGCCAAAAATTGGTAAAAAGCCTAATAGATATTTTATCTTTACATATAAAAGTCTTTGTTTATATGTAAATGTAAATTGGAGATGTTATATGCCTATGTATGTTGTAAGAAGAAAACGATTAATCGAAGGAACAAGAAAACAGAGAGAGTTGATTTTAAAGTCAAAGCAAAAAAGAAATAAAGTTGACAAGGCTGTTAATAGCAGAATTATTTATCCTGGAAGAGAATGCCGCATTGAGGAATGCAACTTTTCTTTTAATGATTCTACTTTAAAACATAAATCATTAATGACTAGTGAATATTCAGCACATGTGCGGATGAGATGACCTCTTACGTTTGCATTTTTATGTGGAAATAAAAATGAATATAATATCTACGTTTTTAAGTACTGTTACAACACTAGTTGAATCAGGGGCAGCCAGTAACGCAGCAAAAATTGCAAATGCAATATCACCTGTATTTTTTGCAGCCATTGGTGTTTATATTATTTTTGTCGCTTATGAAATAATATATTCACAACGTGATGTGGTTATGTCGGAAGTTACTAAAAATATAATGAAATTGGCTCTGGTTGGTGTTTTCACATATAGCTCAACATATTATTCACAATATGTAATTCCTTTCGTAATGCATTCTGGAGATGAATTGTCTTCTGCTTTGACTGGACAGTCTGATATAGCCAATTCAATAGATAATCTTTGGCAAGCATTGTCAGATACAATGGAGCAATTTTGGAGTGATGCTACGGGACAGCTTGGTATGACTGATTTTGGTCTATGGATTAAAGCTGGTCTTATATGGATCACAGGGTATGCAGGAGGATTTTTGCTTGTTTTTTATACTACCGTTTTCCTTTGCGTATCAAAGTTTATGGTCGGAATGGTGTTATCGGTAGGTATTTTATTTATATGTTTTTCTGCATTCTCCCCAACGCGTGGTATGTTTACTGCATGGTGTGGTAGTTGTTTAAACTACATTTTGCTAAATGTATTTTATACCATATCTTTTGGCTTCGTATTGTCACTAATACAACAAACGGCTAACTTGGATGCAAAGACCATTACATTCATGTCTGTGGCTACTTTATTAGCGGTTGTGTTAATATCTGTTTACCTGATAGAGCAAATTGGGACGTTGTGCTCATCTCTAACAGGTGGAGTAGGTATTAATGGATTGACTGCCTCAGCTAACGGCGCAGCAAATAAATTAGCTGCTGTTTCAGGTGTAAGGGCTATGAGCAATGCAGGTAAAGGATTGGCTGCCTCTGTTGCCAAAAAAGCTGGAAATAGAGTAGTAAGCCTGGCAGGTCAATTAGGAAAGAATGTATTAGGAGGGTAATATGAAAAAAGTTGTTCCAATGGCATTTGTATCCGTTCTGTTTCTCTCTGGTTGTAACGATAAAGTGTATGATGTTGATTATTATTTTGCAAACCAATCTGAGGCAAAAAATGTTATAGAACAATGCTCTCAGGGAAAAATCACAAATGAAAACTGTGATAATGCAAAGGCTGCAATTCAAAAACAGAAAAGAGAAGATTGGATTAAGGCTCACGGAGGGAAATAATGTTAAAAGAACTGTTTTCAGTGATTTTAATAGGATGCATGTGCTCTAATGTCGCACATGCTTATATCCCTGTTGTCGATCCGACATCAATTGCAAAAACTGTTGAGGAAGGTTTAGCTAGGGCTAAAGAAGCTGCTGATAATTTACAACAACTGAAAACTCAATATGAACAATCTATTAAATATGCAGAGGATCAAAAAAAGAGATTAGAAGGATTCACTGATTTTAGTAGAGGCTTTGATACAGCTTCAAGCTATATGCGTGGCTCTCTTAAGGATATCGATAGCGATTCTCAGATTGGATTAGATTCTTTACGAAAGAAATATTCTTTAACCAGTTCTGATGCTAACACGCAAAGACGCTATGATGCTGTTCTTAAGCAAATAAATTTTTACGAGCAGTTCAATAAATCAATGTATAAGCGGGCGGAACGTGTTCAATCGTTACAGTCATTATTTGCAAATGCCACTACGCCGCAGCAAAAAGCTGATATTGCAAATCAACTGTCGATTGAAAAAATGACAATAGAGTTGCAACTGAAACAATATGAACTAGCATCTAATCAGATGTCCGTTGATGAAAATGCTAGGCAAGAACAAGCTCGTAATGAGTGGCTAAGTTCTCATAGTTACAAACGTTAGTCCCCTCCCAACACTCTAATTAAAAGATCACCTCAAATGAGGTGATCTGAAATTAAACAGGTGAGCTATGGTATTACCATCGGTAATGCTAGCTAGTCTTTTCGTTTCCTGCGCCCCTCTAGTTGCACCAAATACACTAAATGCGGTTATTCAAACTGAGTCTTCTGGAGATCCATTTCGAATAGCCAATATTAGTGATGGAGTGTCTCTTAGATTTAAAAAAATCGAAGATGCTATTAGTTATGCAAAGAAATTAGATAATGCCGGGAAAAGATATAGTGCTGGCTTGATGCAAATATATAACGGAAATTTTAATTTCTACGGGGTTTCTGCTGAAACAATATTTGATCCATGTACCAATATTAAAATTGGTGCGGATATTCTGACAAAAAACTATCTTGCTAAAAAAGGAGGAAATGAACAAGAGAACCTTTTGAAGTCTTTGTCCGAGTATTATTCGGGGAATAGCACAAGAGGTTTCAAGAAAGAAGCTCAATTTAATAATACGAGTTATGTCGAACGAGTTATGAAGAACGCTTATGTTGTTCCTGAGTTGCGAGTAGATAAACCTGAAAATGCGAAAGCAACAAAAGAACAGAGTGTTCAGGAAAAAGGTAATCAAAGTTTTGTTTCACACTCCCAGGACTGGGATGTTTTTGGAGATTATTCGAATGAATAAGTTTGCTAACGTAAATCGTTTTGTTTTTGCATTATTTTTCATGGTGTTTTCAGGGTTTGCGGCTGCGGCAGGTGGCCTTGATTCAGCTACTAATGCTCTTACGAACGTGAAAACCTGGCTTTTTACCTTTGTTGGTATTGGTGCTCTTGTTTATATGCTTTATTGCATCCTGATGGCCTTTATGGAACGTAAAAGCTGGGGGGATGTTGGGATGGCTCTTGGCTATTGTGCTATTGCAGGCGGTGCAGTAGTCGGTGGTTCGTGGGCGCTGGGATTGTTCCAGTAATAACGAACGCTAAAAAGCGCGGGCTGTTTGTCAGCCTGCGCAATTCAGGAGCTAATGATGAATGATACAGAGAAACCAAAGGTCGTCTTTCTTTCCTATAACGGCCTGAATCGGCCTGCGATGGTTATGGGTGTTCCATTGATGCTTTTTTTGTCTGTGGGATTTCTTGCCGTGTTTGGTGGTTTTGGATGCATGTTTATGTGGGGAATTTCTGGACTCATATTCCCTGCATTATGTTTCTTGTTTCTGTTCATTGTTCGCATCATTTGTGAAAATGACCCAAACGCTCTTAGTGTTATGAATCTCCAGTTGAAGGGCTATTTTCTTAAAGTGATGCACAGAGACTCAATTATTGGTTTTTCCTCTGTGGAGCGTTGATTATGCAGGTTGCACAATTAAAAGATAGCAAGAATAAAAATGTGGCATCCATGTATCCTGAATACATGTACCATATTTCTGATAGTGTTGTTTATACACTTGACAGAAAAATGTTGGCTACAATTGCTATTCAGGGGATTCCCTTTGAATTTGCATCAGATTCTTTTCTTGAAAACTCTTTCAATGGTATCAAGGATTATCTTGTCGGGGTTGGCAAAGAAGGGGATGTGTATTTGTGGACACATTTTATAAAAGAGAAGATTTATCTTGATGAATCTTATAAGTTTTCCAGTAAATTCTTAAATTTATTTGCGGAAAAATATATCTCTTTGTTCAAAGGGGGAGATTTCTTTAAGTCCACCTGGTACATCACATTCGGTGTTTCTTATAATGATGTTGATAAAGGACTTGAGCGCCTCGAAGATATTATTTCTCAAGCTATGGTTGTTCTTAAACCTTTTTCAGCCTGGTTGCTCAAGGTAGACAAAAACTATGTGAGTGAAACAGCGGATTATCTGTCATGCTTGATTAATAAAAAACATACGATTATTCCTGTATCATCAACACCATTATATGAATCAATCGCTGACAGTGACTGGTATTTTGGTAATGATACGCTAGAACTGCGTAACAATGAGTCTGATGATAAAAAATTTGCCACAAATTATGTTTTAAAAGATTTCCCTATGTTTACCACTCCTGGTCAATGGGATTTCCTGTTAAAACTACCGTATGAATTTATCATTACGCAATCATTTTTGTTTGAGGCTCCAGCTAAAACTGTGCGAAAAATAGACTCCCAACTCAATAAAATGGGGTCAACCGGTGATGCTGCTAAATCTCAACAAGAAGAACTGATAGCAGGGAAAGATTTTGTTACCAGCGGTACTAATCTTTTTGGTTCATATCATTGCGTACTAACAGTATTTGGCGATACGGCAGAAGCTGCCCGTAAGAATGGTATCAAAGTATCCAGTGAGTTTATCACGACGGGTAAAGGATTCCGTTTTTCTCGTGCAACCAGTGCCGCACCTTATGTGTTTTTTAGCCATCTTCCAATGAATAAAACAAGACCACTGAGTACGCGAAGAACGGCAGCCAATCTTGCCTGTACGTTTTCACTGCATAATTATTCTGCGGGCAAGAAATCTGGAAATCCGATTGGTGACGGTTCGGCTTTAATGCCGTTAAAAACAGTTTCTGATGGCCTGTATTATTTTAATACGCACTACAGCGACCCTAATAAAAACGTCACCGGACAGCGAATTGCCGGACACGCAATGATTCTTGGAGCCACAGGTACTGGTAAAACGACTTTTGAAGGAGCAGCGGCTGGTTTTTTACAGCGTTTTGATCCTTACATGTTCGTTATTGACTATAACCGCTCTACAGAATTATTCGTTCGTGCGTATGGTGGTAGTTATTTTGCTCTACAGGAAGGTGTTTTTACTGGTCTTAATCCGTGGCAGCTTGCGGAAGATGAATCATCACCAATCTGGAAGCGTTTGTTAGCGTTTCTGAAATCGCTGGCAAAGGCATTTGTTCGGGACAACATGGGGAACCCCTGTTCTGACCAACAGGCAATAGAAATGGATGCGGCAGTAGAGAGTCTTATGACTATGCCTGTCCAGTTGCGCCGAACGTCAGCATTGCTCCAGATAGTTAACGATAGTGAACTGCGTATCAGACTTGCTAAATGGTGTAAAAATGGTGCGTATTCCTGGGCGACAGATTCGCCAGAGAACACTTTTAATCCGATGGATTATAAAAAGGTAGGTTTTGACACAACCGTTATCCTTGAAAAGGTAAATGGTGAAACGCATCCAGCGTGCGAACCTCTGCTGGCGATTTTATTTTTCTATAAAACGCTTATGCAACGTGACGGAAAGCTAATGCTTACTATTGTCGAGGAGTTCTGGATGCCTGCGAACTTCCCTCTGACTCAGGATATGATCAAATCTGCGTTAAAAGCTGGACGTCTGAAAAATGAAATGATGTGGCTAACGAGTCAGTCGCCAGAGGATGCGGTTAATTGTGCAATTTTTGCGGCTCTTGTTCAGCAAACAGCCACAAAGATTTTGTTGCCTAATCCAGATGCTGAATTTGATGGTTATAAAAAGATTGGTCTTGTTGAAAAAGAATTTAAGAAATTAAAATCTTTATCAAAAGAATCCAGAACAATGTTAATAAAACAGTCTGGTTCATCGGCATTTGCAAAAATGGATTTGTACGGTTTTGATGACTTTCTTCCTGTTATATCAGGAACGACGGAAGGGATTGTTCTGTGTGAACAAGTAAGGGAAGAACTTGGTACAGATGAACCCGATGTCTGGATTCCTGAATTTATTAAACGTATTAAGGAGCAAAAGAAATGAGAGCAACTATTGCACTCTTATTAATCTGTTTTCTTTCTTCTTGTTCATCACCGCCTCAACCTAAACAAGCGGAGGGCGGATGGTATGAATTGAATACAACAATTCAGGATGTGAAAGCGAGGACGATGTAATGGATTTAAAAAATAAATATTTTGGTAAGACAAAAGAAGAAGCGGCTAAGAAAAAAATTGATATAAAGAAAGAAAACAAGCAAATTTTTGATGCTGTCAAGCAGTTTGAGCGTAATGAAATAGCAACTGTCCAGGGTAAAGCTAAGTTTATTACGCGAATTGCTGTTGTGCTGTTGATTTCCAATATTGCTCTTGCAGCAGCCATCGCTTTTTTGTCTCCGTTAAAGACTGCCGTTCCTTTTGTTATTCGTGTGGATAACAATACGGGCTATACAGATATTGCACCGCAATTATCAGGAGCAAAGCAAACCTATCAGGAGGCAGAAACAAAATATAATCTTGCGAAGTTTGTTATTAACTATGAGTCATACGACTGGCAGACTATCCAGGAAATGCTGGATACGGTAAATGTCATGTCTAATAACAAAGTGTTCTCACAGTACAATACAGCTATTCGTGCGGATAACTCGCCGCTGAATGTACTGAAAGACAGTTATAAGATTAAAACGAAAATTAAGTCCGTCACTTTACTGAAGCCTGATGTTGCGCAGGTCAGATTCTCAAAAATGATTCTGGACTCTTCCGGCTCTTTGGCTCCCGAATACAGAGTTACAGACTGGATTGCAACGGTCGCTTTTGATTTTAATAAAGATGTGAAGACGGAAGAACAACGGCTTATTAATCCTCTCGGATTTGAAGCTGTCAGCTATCGTGTAGACGCGGAGGCTATTAAATGATTAAAAAGTCGGGTCTTATCGGTTGCTTATCTTTACTGGCTGTTTGTGCATCTCCGGCAACAATTGCGGCAACATATGGTCAGGGGTCAGCATTTGACTCCAGGATTCAGAGTGTTGTTTTTAATGAAAACGATGTTGTTAATGTCAGAGTAAAAAAAGGTGCTGTTTCGGTAGTTCAAATCGCCAAAGATGAAACGATTAAAGATGTTGGCCTGGGTGATCCTGCTGCATGGAAGGTGTCCGTTCGTGAACATACAGTCTTCTTTCGTCCGGCAGTAGAAGACAATCCAAGCACGAACGTTACTATTGTAACGGATAAACACACGTACTCATTGTACCTTACGGAAGTGTCCAGTAATCCGACATACGTTTTGCGATATGACTATCCTAAACCTGTAACAGCCAAAGTATTTACGGAGAAAAAATATCCCTGCACTGATGGTGGTGTAATTAATGGACACTATCAATTAAAGGGGAGTAAGAGCATTTTCCCTTACCAGGTCTGGGACGATGGTACTTTTACCTGTATGCGCTGGAACAGTAAACAGGATTTACCCGTACCTTATCGTGTTGATGCTGATGGCAATGAAAACCTTGTTAATAAGCATATGGAAAATAACACAATGGTATTACATGAAGTGTCTGATAATTTCCGCCTGAGAATAGGCGATCAAGTTGTTGATGTAAGAACATCTTCGACGGTTCCTAAAATGTGGAATAAAAAAGGCACTACAAATGGAAAGGTGAGGGTGGAGAAATTTAATTATGAAAAATGAAAGCCGCAGCAATAATGATGTGGGTAATCGTGGTGTTATCGAGGTTAAATCAAAGAAATCCTCCAAGAAGATATTTATCTTGCTGGCAAGTATCTTTGGTATTTTTGTTGTCGCTGCCATGATTATTAAAATGCTTCCCTCGAAGGAGGTGGAGCAAACTGGCCTTGAACCAAAAAACGAGACGTTAATATCTAATTCTCAGGATGGGGCAAGCCTTAATTCTGTGATGAAAACAATCATGCAGAATAAGCAGCGTGAGGAAACTGAACGCAAGCAACGGGAAGAACAGGCAGAAAAAGAAAAGAAACAAAAAACAGAAATAAATTCTGATAATGATAGCACTATGCAAGCAATGGCGATGCAGGGGCAATCCAGCAGCCATTCTTCATCGCAGTCTGGCAATGGACAGGAGAAAGAAAGGCCACTGACTAAGGCTGAACGTCAGATTACAGGAGATACTCTGGTTAAAATTGAAACCAGAAATGAGGATAAACGTTCGGAAAAAGAGAAGGATTCTCTGCAAGGGGAAACTTATGCTGATGGTACAGTGAGTTTTGCCAGTAACAGACGTTTTTTGCTGGCTGCGGGTACTTCGCTTTCATGCGTTTTACAAACAAAAATAGTTACGTCCTACCCTGGAATAACGTTGTGCCAACTGACTAAAGATCTCTATTCAGATAATGGTGAAACATTACTGGCTCGCCGTGGCGCTATGCTGATGGGAGAGCAGAATAAAGTCATGACGCAAGGAGTGGCTCGTGTATTTGTTAACTGGACTAATTTAAAAGATGGCAATGTTAACGTAAAAATTGGTGCTCTTGGCACTGATGGACTTGGTGCATCTGGCCTGCCAGCCTGGATTGATAATCATATATTCCAGAGATATTCAGGTGCGATTATGTTGTCATTGCTTGGTGATGGTATGGATATTCTGAAAAATACCACACAAAAATCGGGGAATAACAGCAATATTACCTATGATAATACATCTGATACGGCGCAGGAGTTGGCTAAAACAACACTTGAGAACACGATTAATATTCCTCCAACTGCATATATTAATCAAGGAACCGTTTTATCAGTGATTGTTCCGAGGAATATTGACTTTTCTGAGGTTTACGGAGTGCAGTAATGAGTGAAGAACATATTATCGCTCGTCAATTTCTGGTGCAAACAGGGATTCAGGAATTACTGGATATGGATGATGTTACCGAAATCGCCGTAAATCAGCCTGGCAGGATATGGTTTGAAGGTCGTGATGGTTGGTGCTTTCGTGATACAGATAAGGTCAGTTATAAGGCATTAATGGGGCTGGCCTATGCGCTGTGTAACATAAGTGGGCTGGAAGATGCCCTGAAACCACATAACCCGATTGCGTCGGTTGTTCTTCCTGGTGGTGAACGTGGTCAGATTATCGTTCCTCCTGCAACCGAGGATAATTGTGTTGTTCTCTCAATTCGTAAACCATCACTAACGCGTTTTTCACTTGATGATTACGTTAATTCAGGGCGTTTTGACCGAGTTAAAATTGCTAAAAAACACACAGCAGTGTTAACTGAGCGGCAGAAATATTTATTCGAGTTATCGCGTAAGGGTGATGCCGCAAGTATTGCTAAATTTATTCGTGAGGCGGTCAATGATCGCCTGAATTTCCTGATTGTTGGTGGTACTGGTTCCGGCAAAACAACAGTAGGTAAAGCCATTGCGGATTTGTTTCCTCCTGAACGGCGCTATGCAACAATTGAAGATGTCCACGAGATGACGCTCCCGAATCATCCAAACCATATTCACCTGTTTTATAAAAAGGGAATTGTGGATGCCAAGTCGATTATTGAAGCCTGTATGCGCCTTAAACCAGATCATATCTTTCTGGCTGAGTTAAGGGGGGATGAAGCATGGAGTTATCTTGAAGCTCTTAACACAGGGCATGAAGGCTCAATAAGTACGATCCATGCTAACAATACTTATGCGTCGTTCTCGCGGCTGGCGAGCATTGTTAAACAATCATCTGTTGGTATGACAGTTGATATGGATTTGATTATGAGAACGATTAAGACATCTATAGATGTCATATTATTTTTTAACCATACATATATGACGGAACTATATTACGACCCCGAAGAAAAAAATCGTCTACTTAGCACAATGTAAATTATTTCAGGTGATTAAATATTATACATGCTTTACATGTAGGGGTATCTATGAAGAAAAAAATCATATTAGTGGTTTTTTTGTTGCTTATTCTCGTTGCTTGTCTTATTGGCGGTAATTATCTTGGGGGATATGCAGCATTAAAATATTCAGGATTGAGTATTGACATGTTGCAATGGAATACATTTAATAATGTCATTACACAATTTAGCGGAAAACCTGAATATAAAAAATTGGTCGCAATTACATGGGCTGGATTTGCTGCACCATGTGCAATATTTATTGGTTTTGTTGTTATTGTCATAGTCGGACTGATGCCAAAAAAAGTTATTTATGGCAATGCTCGTCTTGCTACTGATATGGACCTGGCTAAATCGACCTTTTTCCCAACAGATAAAGAGTTGAAAGAAGCAAGATTAAAGAACAGTAAACCATACTGCTTTCCACCTATTCTTATTGGTAAACAGTTTAAAGGAAGGTTTAAAAACAAATATATATATTTCTTCGGGCAACAGTTTTTAATCCTTTATGCTCCTACGCGTTCTGGTAAAGGTGTTGGTATTGTTATACCTAACTGTGTGAATTACCCGGATTCGATGGTTGTTCTTGATATAAAACTTGAAAACTGGTTTTTGTCTGCCGGATACAGACAGAATGTGTTAGGGCAGGAATGTTTTCTGTTTGCCCCTGCGGGGTATGCAGAAAACCAGCAGGAGGCGAAAAAAGGTAATATCAGATCACACCGCTGGAATCCTCTGGACTGCGTTAATCGTTCTGATATTCAGCGTTCTGGAGATTTGGAAAAAATTGCCGCTATGTTGATTCCGGCAAGTGATGATCCTATCTGGTCTGATTCTGCACGGAAGCTCTTTTGTGGGCTTGCTTTATATCTTCTGGATAAGGAACGATTCCATCTTCAGCAAAAGAAAAAGGGTGTTGCTGATGTACCTGATGTTCTTGTTTCCATGTCGGCTATTATGAAACTCTCTGTCCCTGAAAGTGGTCAGAAACTATCAGCCTGGATGGGTACGGAAATAGATCAGAAAGAATACCTGAGTGATGAAACAAAGAGTCTGTTTCGTGAATTTATGGCAGCGCCGGAGAAGACACAAGGAAGTATTATTACCAACTTCTCGTCTCCATTGAGTATTTTTAAGAACCCAATCACAGCAGCAGCTACTGATGCAAGTGATTTTGATGTGCGAATGGTCAGGAAAAAGCCTATGTCGATATATCTTGGGCTGACTCCTGATGCATTAATTACTCACTCACGGCTTGTGAATCTGTTTTTCTCTATGCTAGTGAATGAGAATACAAAGGAGCTTCCAGAACAGAATCCTGAGTTGAAATATCAGTGTCTTGTCCTTCTTGATGAATTTACATCAATGGGTAAGTCCGAAATTATTGAAAAAGGTGTTGGCTTTACCGCTGGTTTTAACCTGCGATTCGTTATTATTTTGCAGAACGAAGGGCAGGGTAAAAAAGATGATATGTATGGCACTCACGGTTGGGAAACTTTCGTTGAAAACTCGGCTGTAGTTCTTTATTACCCGCCAAAGGCTAAAAATGAACTGGCGAAAAAGATCTCTGAGGAAATTGGAGTCAGGGATATGAAAATTATCAAGAAATCTGACTCACGGAGTGGTGGCAAAGGTGGTAGCTCTCGTTCCCGAAATCATGAAATAGTCAGCCGTGCTGTATTACTTCCAGAAGAGATTGTCGAGCTTCGGGATTATAAAAATAAAATGGGTAATATGGCTGTTCGTGAAATCGTAATGAGTGAATACACTCGCCCATTTGTAGCTAACAAAATAATCTGGTTTGAAGAGGAGGAGTTTAAAAAACGAGTAGATATAGCTAAAGAAAATCCGGTAGAAATGCCTGTATTGTTCGATGAAGAAATGAGAAATCAGATTCTTGAACAGGCAAAAATATATTCAGATGATATTAGTATGTTTTCTGATGTTATGACTAAACCAGATCTTGAGACACACGATCTGGAGGATGTTTCTGAATAATATCTGGTGAACTATATGAGAAAAGCTAAAGCGATATTTACCGCCATCGTATTTTCATTGGGGGCGGGTAGTATTCCTGCTTATGCTTCTGATCCTTGCGCTTCGGTGCTTTGCCTGTATGGAAAAGCTGTCGGGCAAGGAGGTGGAAGTGAGTGCAGAAGTGCTGAAAAGGACTTTTTTAATATTCTGAAAAAGAAAAAAGGAAGCATTCGCTGGAGTAAAACATTTGATGCCCGCAAGGCATTTTTGAATCAGTGCTCAACGGCTGATCCGGCTGCTATCTCAAAAATTATGAGTAAGTTCGGACGCGTTAAGGGCTGATTAAAACCTGATACCCGCGCCAACGGGTATCAGGGAACTGCAAGTATCACATACCGCGCCAACGGAATGTGATGATTAGTTACAATCACTGAGGTTAGAAATGAAAGTAACCAAATCTATTATAGCTGTTTTAGTAGGACTGTTTGCTGGTAGTGCATATGCAGATTGCACTTATCATTTGACTGGTAATGTTCAGAATCTTGATATTTCGGATTGTGTTGATGGTGTGAAAGACATTGCTAATAATGCCTTGTCAAATTCACAGAATGCACAAAATGTTGCAAATGGTGCTGCTTCTACCGCTCAAAATGCACAAACAACCGCAAATGCGGCTAATTCTGCTGCGCAGAACGCACAGAACACGGCTAATACGGCACAAAATACAGCAAACTCTGCTAATTCTATTGCACAAAATGCTCAATCGACAGCTAACCAGGCAATCAAAGATGCGGCAGAAAAATCTGAGGCAGCAGAAAAGAACGCAAACAATTATACAGACAATAAAATTACTGATGTTAAAAATGAACTGAATACAAATATTGATAGTGCTAAAAACGACGCGATCAGTTCATCTAACAGTTACACTGACAACAAAATCAGTGATACGAAGACAGAACTGAATGCCAATATTGATAAGGCGAAGAATGACGCGATCAGTTCATCTAACAGCTACACTGACAGCAAAATCAGTGATACGAAGACAGAACTGAATGCCAATATTGATAAGGCGAGGGTGGTGGCGGGGAGGTGGGG
>NZ_RHJM01000043.1:0-4128 GCF_004212315.1 Escherichia sp. E10V5 | reverse complement strand
CGAGCAGCACCGCCGTAGGTTTTAGCCAGTACGGTAGTGATTGCAGCGGTCAGCGTTGTTTTACCATGGTCAACGTGGCCGATAGTACCGACGTTAACGTGCGGTTTTGTACGTTCAAACTTTTCTTTAGACATCGATTGTCCCTCTAAGACACGGATAAATCGGTGATATCACCACATCAACCAGGCAACATGCCCGACTTGTTGAATGCAATAAACAGAAGGAAAAAACAGGGAGGAGAAAAGAAGTGGTGCTGATAGGCAGATTCGAACTGCCGACCTCACCCTTACCAAGGGTGCGCTCTACCAACTGAGCTATATCAGCACATCTTGGAGCGGGCAGCGGGAATCGAACCCGCATCATCAGCTTGGAAGGCTGAGGTAATAGCCATTATACGATGCCCGCATCCTGGAACTCGGCTACCTGATTTTCATTCTGCACTGAATATCGAGAGAAGCTCTCTTTATTCGAGCCGGTAAGCGAACTTATCGTCTCGGGCTACGCCATCGCGTGGCCGAAATTGGTGGTGGGGGAAGGATTCGAACCTTCGAAGTCTGTGACGGCAGATTTACAGTCTGCTCCCTTTGGCCGCTCGGGAACCCCACCGGACTTGATGGTGCCGACTACCGGAATCGAACTGGTGACCTACTGATTACAAGTCAGTTGCTCTACCTACTGAGCTAAGTCGGCATCAAGTAGCGCGCATTCTATGGAGACATGCGAGTTCATGCAACTAAAAAATTGCATAATTTGTTTTATTGGTCACATTTTGCGCGACGCGATGAATAAACAGCCGAATTGCGAGCAGATTAGCATACTTTTTCAGCATCACTCTGCATTAACAATGCGCGCCAGCTAAAACACAATTCTTTTTATCAGATGGAATATCTGTCACATTGCTTTTCAACGATAGCTTCCTGGAAGAGATTTTTTCTTATTATTCCTCCCCATCTGGTGTTACCCTCCTGCCCATTAACCCATTCAACAGAACTGTGACGCGCCATGGCAAATATCGCTTTGCCGATAGAGCTATGACCGCCAGAAACATGCTTATGAGTATAAAAGAGCAAACGTTAATGACGCCTTACCTACAGTTTGACCGCAACCAGTGGGCAGCTCTGCGTGATTCCGTACCTATGACGTTATCGGAAGATGAGATCGCCCGTCTCAAAGGTATAAATGAAGATCTTTCGTTAGAAGAAGTTGCCGAGATTTACTTGCCTTTATCACGTTTGCTGAACTTCTATATAAGCTCGAACCTGCGCCGTCAGGCAGTTCTGGAACAGTTTCTTGGCACTAACGGACAACGCATTCCTTACATTATCAGTATTGCTGGTAGCGTCGCGGTAGGGAAAAGTACGACTGCTCGTGTGTTACAGGCACTATTAAGCCGTTGGCCGGAACACCGTCGTGTTGAACTGATCACCACCGATGGTTTTCTTCATCCCAACAAAGTGCTTAAAGAACGTGGCCTGATGAAGAAGAAAGGCTTCCCGGAATCGTATGATATGCATCGTCTGGTAAAGTTTGTTTCCGATCTCAAATCCGGCGTGCCAAACGTTACAGCACCTGTTTACTCGCATCTTATTTATGATGTGATCCCGGATGGAGATAAAACTGTTGTTCAGCCTGATATTTTAATTCTTGAAGGGTTAAATGTCTTACAGAGCGGGATGGATTATCCACACGATCCACATCATGTATTTGTTTCTGATTTTGTCGATTTTTCGATATATGTTGATGCTCCGGAAGACTTACTTCAGACATGGTATATCAACCGTTTTCTGAAATTCCGCGAAGGGGCTTTTACAGACCCGGATTCCTATTTTCATAACTACGCGAAATTAACTAAAGAAGAAGCTATTAAGACTGCCATGACGTTGTGGAAAGAGATCAACTGGCTGAACTTAAAGCAAAATATTCTACCTACTCGCGAGCGCGCCAGTTTAATCCTGACGAAAAGTGCTAATCATGCGGTAGAAGAGGTCAGACTACGCAAATAATTTTCAGGGGAGCTAATGCTCCCCTTTCTTATTTTTCTGCACTACGCAGGGATATTTCACCCCCCATCCAGGGTTTTATTATTCCATCCTGCTCAAGCAATAAAGCGCCCTGTTTGTCTATTCCGCGTGAAATGCCAAATATTTCTTTATCACCAATGATAAGTTTCACTGGGCGATTAATAAAATTATCCAACTTTTCCCAGCGCGAAAGATAAGGTGCCAATCCTTCTTGCTCGAAGAGTTCCAGCGCCGCGCGTAATTCACGTATTAGCATGGCCGCCAACGTATTACGATCGAGATTGATCCCCGCTTCCTGCAGCGTGATCCACCCCTGATTAACGACACTCTCTTCAACACGACGCATTGCCATGTTGATCCCGGCACCAATGACAATTTGTGCCGCATCGCCGGTTTTGCCAGTCAGCTCCACAAGAATGCCTGCCAGCTTGCGATCCTGCAGATAGAGGTCATTAGGCCATTTAACGCGGACTTTATCAGCTCCCAGCTTGCGTAATACTTCCGCCATCACGATACCGATAACCAGACTTAAACCAATCGCCGCCGCCGGGCCTTGTTCCAGACGCCAGAACATCGACAAATATAAGTTTGAGCCAAAAGGCGAAAACCATTTCCGACCACGACGACCACGGCCAGCCTGCTGGTATTCTGCAACGCAGGCATCGCCCGATTTAAGCTCTCCGATACGGTCAAGGAGATATTGATTCGTGGAGTCAATAACTGGCAGCACGGCTACACTACCGCCATCCAGCTGACTCAATATCTGTTCAGCATTAAGTAACTGGATGGGCTCAGGCAGGCTGTATCCTTTACCCGGAACGGTAAAGACATCAACACCCCAGTCACGCAGTGTCTGAATGTGTTTATTAATAGCCGCCCGGCTCATTCCTAACGTTTCACCCAGCTGCTCGCCAGAGTGAAATTCACCGTTCGCTAACAGCGCGATTAATTTCAGTGGAACGGTATTATCCTTCATGAAATCGTCTCCACTGCGCTAACTTCACCTGATGCACCAATAAAGCGAACTTCTGGCTCAAGCCAGACATTAAATTTTTCACCCACTTTCTGTCTTACATGATGTGCCAGTTGCACGACATCTTCGCTTTTTGCATTGTCTTCATTAATGAGAACTAACGCCTGTTGACGGTGCACCGCAGCCCCACCCATTTGCATCCCTTTTAGCTGGCACTGATCGATAAGCCAACCTGCTGCCAGTTTTACTGAACCATCCGCCTGGGGGTAATTTGGTGCTGTTGGAAATTGTGCCAGTAATGCTTTAGCCGTTTCGGCAGATACAACAGGGTTTTTGAAGAAACTACCGGCATTGCCATTCACTTTTGGGTCAGGGAGTTTGGTGGTGCGCATATGACACACCGCATCAAATACTTGCTGTGGCGTTACTGTTGTAGGATCCAGACGAGTTAAGTCACCATACGTTAGTACAGGTTGCCACTCTTTTGGCAGACGCAGACCTACGGCTACAATGGCGAAGCGGTCCTGGTATTCATGTTTAAAAATACTGTCGCGATAGCCAAAACGGCACTCTTTAGCTGTTAAACGCTCTTGCTTGCCTGTCGCCAGTTCAACACAGTCAACATAAGCGCAAACTCGCTGTAATTCTACACCATAAGCCCCAATATTCTGGATAGGTGATGAACCAACACAACCAGGAATTAATGCCAGATTTTCCAGACCAGGCATACCTTCCTGCAAAGTGTATTTTACCAGGCGATGCCAGTTTTCTCCGGCTCCTACATGTAAATACCACGCATCAGGTTTATCATGAATTTCGATACCTTTGATCCGGTTGATGATCACCGTACCGCGATAGTCTTCCAGAAAAAGTACATTACTTCCTTCACCCAGAATAAGAACGGGTTGTCCTTCTGCGGTTGCATGCTGCCAGGCATTGAGTAATTGTTGTTCGTCTTCGGCACATACAATGTGCTGAGCATTATGATCAATGCCAAATGTGTTCCAGGGTTTTAAGGAGTGGTTCATAGCTGCTTTCCTGATGCAAAAACGAGGCTAGTTTACCGTATCTACGGGGGGATGGCTTGTAGATATGACGATAGGAAGAGTTTGTAGAAACGCAAAAAGGCCATCC
>NZ_RHJM01000042.1:0-31967 GCF_004212315.1 Escherichia sp. E10V5 | reverse complement strand
TTGGTGGAGCCGTCGTCGATACAAATTTTCATGTCGATTTTCCTTATGTTGATTAATTAATCGGTTACGGGATTCTGAAATCCCGCTTTCGCCTGTTTTGTGCGCGCTTCATATATCGCGGCGCGTTTTTTGCTCATTTACGGGATTTGTGAATCCCGTTTCTGTCTGTTTTTTGTTTCCACTGGTCAGGCCACCCCGCAGCAGGTTTGCTTTGCGGCGGGCGCGTTCAGTGGTTTCACTGATTCTCTGTGCGTGCTCTGCGTCACGGATGGCGCGCAGCATGTCAGAAAGCACGGTAACGGGTGTTTTCATGGTGTTCTGGTCTTGCTGAAGTGTGGATGCCAGGCGTGCGGCGGCTTCGGGGTCTGATGCCCCCAGCTGTTCCAGATAGCTGGCGACCGGGTTATGACGGATCTCCGTGCTGCTTACGCCGTGATTGCGGCTCAGGCGCTGCCAGAGCTGCGTGATTCGGCTGTCCGGGCGGATATCCGGTTTGCGTACAATTTCAAATCCCTGCGGTGCAATGATGCTGCCGTCAACGTACAGGCTGCCGCCCCGCAACAGGTGCTGCATCTGCTGTTCACCGATATGCAGGCCGAGAGATTCGGCAGACTCCCGCCATTCTTTAGCGAGTAATTCGTGGTTATCAGGCAAAGGCCGCTGCTGTTTGCGGCTCTGTGTCCAGCTCTGCATTTCATCACTGCTGTTTTTTGCCTGTTTGTCACGCAGCGAACGCATCAGCGCCCGGCGTTCGTGCCGTTTCAGTGAGCGCATCCATTCATCCACATCAACGCCGTCAGGAAGCTGCGGCCACGGTGCTGGTCGTTCTTCCGGCTGTTCTGTCCCGTTGTTGTCCGTTTCCTGTGCACGGGGACAGTTATTGCCACGAGTCCAAGGGGCGGCAGGGCCGCCCTGAAGGTCAAAACCATTTTCGTGGGCGTTGTCTTCTGGTTCTGGTTTACGTCTTACCAACTTCCAGTTATCCGGATGCGTGCACACACGGGAGGATTCCCCGATGAGTGGTGACCAGATCCCGTAAATCTGTACGCTCTGTTCGCCGTAATCGTTCAGCTCATCTGCGAGGTCGTAGGCGGTGCGAATCAGGTAGTCCTTGCGTGGAACAAGCACGCCACCCTGTTTTTCAATGTAGGTGGCAAAACACCCGGCATCGGCGGCAGCGAGTACCGCATCCATTGCATCATCTTTCAGCCGTTGCGGGCCTTCCGGATTGCGTGCCATCTGGCTGGCAAGGCGGCGCAGTTCACGCCACACCTGACGGGAGGGGATGCCAAAGAACTGGAACTGACGGACCCGGTGAAGGCGCGCCCAGCCGATGGCGCGCTCCACGCTCTCGGCCATTGATTTTCCGGTTTCGTGGTCAACGCGTGGCTTGCCCGTTTTCGGGTCGATGCCATCCACGGCGCGGCTGTCCAGGTTCTTTCCGATGTAGGTGGCGATGTAGCTGGTTGGTGTGCCTTTTGAGCCGTCGACATACTCCGCCTTAAAACGCGGAGTTATGTCATCGCCCAGCTCGTGGCGGTCCTCCTGAATGGCAATATCGCAGACGTGGGACACGATGGTTTCAATCTCGTCCGGATGTGCAAAGACCATCATATGCCAGTGCACAGTGCCGTCATGGTGAGGCTCCACCGTGCGGATGCCATACCAGCGCAGGCCGTCGCGGTTCAGTTTTTTGCGGACCGCCGCAAAAAACGTGTTAACCAGGTAATCGCTGGAGTCGCGCATGGTGGCCCCGTTCCATTTGGGGTTCGGATGACCGTTCTCCGTTGTTGCGTGGTATTTTGACGGGCAGGTGACGGTCAGAAACACCGCTCTGTCGCCACGGGCTTCGGCCAGAAGTTCCAGTCCCTTCATGGTGGCCATCATTTCTGCCTTACGGTGAACCGGGTTACTTACTCCCGCGTAATACACCGTCTCGAGATCAATCGTGAACCCGTCTTCATTTTCCAGCATGAAACTTTTCAGGAAATCGCGTGTTTTCTCGCGCTGTGCGCGAAACTCGCTTAACGCGTCCTGGCTCAGATAGGGCGATGTTTTTCTGGAAACCAGACAGGCGGCGCGGAGTTGTTCTTCCCGCCACTCGCAACGTAACAGCCACAGTTTGCGTTTCCACCATTCCGCACAGGTCAGGCGAAGGATTGCGCCCGGCAGCAGCTCCGTGTCTGGTTCGTTCCTCCGGTCTTTGTCTGTTGTCAGTGCGTCATAATGTGGAGGCATGGCGTGCAGGTGTAACGCCATGCGGGCCAGCATCTGATACGCCTTCAGCGTTACATCCATGGTCAGCTCGCCATCGGTCGCGCCAAAGCCATCGCAGAGTTTTTCGAAGGTGCTGCTGAACATCGCCGCCGTCATGGTGGCCAGCGTCTGTATCTGGTGTTTGTTGAGCTGCGGCAGGTAAAGCAAATCGTCCAGGCGTTCGCGTCCGGCAAGGGAGCGATAACCCGGTGTCAGCCAGCGGTGATCGGTGCGGTCCAGACGTTCGAATATTTTGCGCAGGGTTCCGCGTGCATAGCGTTCCGCCTGCCAGCTCTTTTTGCCTTTCCGGCGATCGGCTTCCTGTTTTTTGCGCAGGAAGGAGAGGTGGCGAATAAGCGGATCGCGCAGATAGGACGGCAGCAGGCGCAGCGAGGCCATGGCTTCATCCACTGCGCCGCGTGCCTGTTTTCTGGCGTCTCCTGCCAGTGTGATGGTTTTGTCCTGTTTTTCCTGTGCGTCCAGGCTTTTATTAATCAGGTTGCCCAGCGGCGTGGCGGAGAACGCCGCATCAGCCATTTCCTTGCGGCGCTCGTTCTCTGCCCGGTAGGCATCCAGCCAGGAGGAAAGCGCGGATTCAGGAGCGGGGATCCCCGTTCCTTCACGCCCCACTGCGTGGCGCGGTTGTTGCCAGTCCCTGATGTACTCTGCCGTCATAGTGATTTACTTCGTCATGCCATTCAGGGTGTCGCGGCAGACGGTAGCCAGCCGCTGAATTTCCAGCACGGTGTCTTCTGTGTCGGCATAGTGATGTGTGATGCGGATGCTGTCGGCAATCACATCGACGATCGCAGAGGATGGGCGCTGGTAAATGCCAATAACGGACGGGGTGCCACCTTCAATACGGTAAAGCCTGTAATTTCCCTCGTGGCTGTCAATCATGTAACGACCATCAATAACAATCTTTCCGTCAGCGAGCTGCGGTACAGGCAGGGATTTCAGGTACATGTCATAACGTTCACGCACGCGAACGGCAAGATCACGCTCTGTGTTGAGCAGATATTCAAGAAAGTCGTTGGCGAGAATCATTGCGGCAATCCTCTTGTTACAGATGTGCGAAGGCCTCCCGCCGCAAGGTGCAGGAAAGGCCCGGAACAGGAATTAATGGAGTTTGTTTTGCTGCTGGATGAGCTGCTGAAGCTCGCGCAGATCATCCGCCAGATAGCTGAAAACAGCGGATGAGTAGAGGTTTGAAAGTTCGCAGCTACGCTCATGCAGCATATTGATGTGCATGATTTTAGCGACACGGAATGCGCGGGAAAGTCTGCGGTTGATTTCAGTCTGGATGTGACGACGCTCCGCGATAGCGCGGTGCTGTTTGCGGTTTGCCATGGGGTGGCCTCTTTGGTTGTAAGTTTTGAAAACTCACCATCCAGAGCTGCGAAACTGTGGGTGGCGAGACGTACGGGGTTCGCAGTACCGGCAACCAAAGAACCCGGCCCGACCGAAGTCGGCCCCGTACGCCCCGCCATAATTCGTGTGCGAAAAAGACGTGGCAATACAGTACGCACAAAAAAACCGCTGGCGCGGTTGTGCGCTTTGGTTGTCAGCAGGCTGCGAAACCCGGCACCCGTTTTATGAGGTGCAGCGGAAATGTAACCTGACTGATTGCGGCATGGCAAGCGGTTTTTTTGTGTGTGCATGTTCTGGTTTCTTAGTGGTTCAGAAAAAAATCAAAAACCTTGTCAATGCGTTGCAGCAGCTCTTGCTGTATTGCTTCCGGCGTTTCCGGTTCGCCTGGTGCCTCCAGCGTCGCGCAGAAATCAGCAATTTCATGATGGAGTGTCAGGCGAATGGCAGGAGCCGTGGTTCTGGCGTGCTCCAGCTCATCCAGCAGTGCCAGCACAGCAGACGGCGAGAGCATTGCGCGAAACGCCAGTAATTTTTGATGCGTTGCCATTCGTTGAAGGTCAGTTGCCAGTTCGCGTAATTCCTGGTGGTTGATGGCGCTCATGCTCTGGCTTCCTTCAGTAGCTGGTTAAACATGTTGGTAAGTGGATTGCTGCACCCGAACGGCATCGGGTTTATCTGGTAAGAAAAGCGACCGCCTGTTTTGCGCTCTTTTCTTATGACTGAACCGCTGCGCCAGAGTCGGCGTAACTCCGCATTAATGGCTGTAGTTGGGGTATTCAGTGCTGCGGCGATTTCTCCACCGCTACAGCCCGGATTGGCGGCAATGTAGTCCAGAATGGTCATCGGCGTGACTCCTGTACCTGTCTGATAAGATTCACCTGCACCACGTTGGTGGCGCAGAAGTAAGTGTCGTCAGTGAGATAAATGTGATGCGCGTCAGGTTGCGAACGGTGACGGTCGAGCGTTTTAATCAGCCGTTCGTCAACTTCGTATTCACGCCCTCTGGAGGTGAAACGAATGACGGAAAAACGCTTAATTGCCATTACGTTTCCTTTGCCTGGAAGGCCTGCACCATTTGATGCAGGCGGTACATGGTGCGAAAGCGTGGGCGGGTGCAACGGGCGTCAGTCTCGCGTCCGTTAACGCGGTTCAGCCAGCCGTAGCCGTACCAGCGATTAGCAATCCATACTTCAACGACGTTGCCGTTGTGATGAAAAATCGCGTTGTGCTCGTCCGTTGCGACGAGAACGCCTTCATTCAGTAGCTGCTGTAGCTCTGCATCCCATGAAGGGCTGAACGGGTATACACAAAAGCCACTTGCGCTTTTCAGAATGTGACTCATCAGAGTCATGTGGTATTTCAGCTTTTCCATTGCATCGCCCGTCAGCTAATGAAGGTCACTTCGGACTTGTGGACTTCAAATGCCCTGTCTTCGGTTAGTCGTCTCAGAAGGAAAAGGTCCGGGTTTTCACCCACGATTACATAAATGCAAGCATCCATGTTGGCCAGGCGAACGGCTCTCCCTTTGTTGTCGGATGCAGATGTTACGTTTGCGAGCTGAGCTTTAAGGTCGCTAATTTCCTTGTGTTGCTCCTCGATGAGCTCGGCGGCATTTTCTATGACGCCGGCTACCATCAGTGCATGAACGCTGAGAATGTGAGCGCCTACCTTTGTTGCTCGCTCGTGCATTTCACGCTCCATCGCGGATAACATTTTCAGAGAGATAAGGGTGTCTTCGGTTTTTGCGTTCATTTTCTTTCTCCGTTATTTGGATGTACAAATACCTCCGCTAATGCGGATGGCTTTCACGTTTTCTTATTTAATGTGGTGTTTTATTTGTGCTGTTATTCGTCAGAGAAAAAACGCTCAATCTTTTTCACTGAATGAATAATTCGCATAATTCCAATAGCGCAGGCCACCGAAATAATCAGAACAAGCCATGAGATAAATATACTCATGCAATATTCCCCAGTTTATATGGCTCAATATGGTCCCCGTTTTCTGCGGCGCAGACGAGTATGGAAAGCTCGTCGAGCGCGTCCGGGTCGTCAATGTAAAAAGCTGTGTCGTATATACTCTTGATGGCCCTGGTCAATGACTCTCTGGCTGCGAGCTCAGCATGAGTGCCTGATGCGCTTATGCGAAAATGGAAACGCTCAAGTGCTTTATTGACGAGAGTTTTGTATTCCTGGTCCATTGCAACGCCCTTTAATCTGCTTTCTTAATTTCAGCTTCTGAATCCATACAAATAATTTCGATATAGGGTTCATCGCTATTAGCCTGGCGCGCTTTTTCAGCTTCGTTAATGGCTTCGCGAACGGTCTGGTACGGAAGCTCCACGATCAGTTGTGCGTTGTTCGCATAAACGTGAGTAACTGCTTTTTTTTCTGCCTGGGCTACAGCATCAATAGCTGATGCACGTAATAACAGTTCACCGCGAAAATCAATAAAACGGATAAATACACCTTGTGCATACTCTTTGGTCATAAATCACCTGTTATAAATCAACCTGTTTAATAAAACTTTGTCCGCGAAGCAGACGATCAACCGTGCGAAGTGCTTCGTATAATGTGAAATCCTGCCCGAACTGATTGTCGCCGCTGCTCAGTGCAAAAATGCGGTTTCCGGTAAACGGATTGCGTGGGCATTTGTGGACCACGATTCCAGCTTTCTCAATCAACCAGGCGTGCTCGCCGATTTGTTTTACTGGGTAGCCATCCGGCGTTGCGTGTGTTTCGCTCAGGCTGTAGCGGATGTTGCTGCGTGATGCACTGGTAGCGAAACGATTAGCGTGGCGTTCAGCACCATTACGAAAGCGTGAATTACGTTGCTGTTTCATATCAAAACTCCCTGCATCTCATGCAGCAAAATTAAGAAAGCCTAATCCCAAATCTTCCGCCAGCTTCTTGGCTTTATTAAGCCAGTGGTTGCGCCAATCTTTACGCTCAGGAGGAAGCTGTTTCGTTGCGTCATAGACCATTTCGAGCCACTCGTTCCATAGGATGAGAAGGCGGCGTGAACTTCCTTCCTCGCCTAAAACTTCACGCTCAGTGGCCAGAGGGATGAGTCGACGTTCCACCAACTTTCTTACGGCTGATTCGGTCTTGCCCGTGCGGCGAGCAAATTCATCGACGGTGATGGGGTCTGGGATCTTAAACAATGCCCTCAATAGTTCTTCATTCATGTGATAATCTCCCTGTTTGGGGTATAGGTGAGATATTTACCCCATAGTTCAACTCATTGTTTGCATAATGCACTACATATTTGGAGAATGCAATATGATTTTGGAGATTGGTGAAAAACTAAAACTAATGCGTGAAAGTGAGCGCATTACAAGTCGCAATGAGGCTGCGGAGTTAATAGGTATTCCGCATAACGCGCTATGGCGTTATGAGACTGGCGAATCCATACCCAAAGGGGATGTAATGATGAAAATCTTAAATTGCCCGCGGTTCGAAAAATATGCCTTGTGGTTTATGACTGGAAAAATTGCGCCTGAATCCGGGCAGATAGCTCCGGCTCTCGCACACTATGGGCAAGAGCCAACGGATTTACCCCCATCCGAAAGGAAAATTGGTTAACCCTTTATTATTCTTACGTTTTACAAACTGGAAATGTCTTTCCTCGTTTCACCGGAGGGCTTGCCAATGGCAATTAAAGCACTCGATGGTGGACGATATAAAGTGGATGTTAGACCGCGTGGCCGAAGTGGACGTCGGATTCAGCGGATTTTTAAGAAAAAGGCAGATGCAGTGGCCTTTGAGCGCTATGTTCTCAGCCACATGCACGATAAGGAATGGCTTGAAAAGCCAACAGAGCAACGTCATCTCTCAGATCTGCTTCCGTTATGGTGGGAATTGGGTGGACGCAATAAGCCATATGCTAACGGCGTTCTAACCAGATTGAAAAAAATCATCAAAGAAATGAATGATCCAAGGGTTAGCCAGATTAATGCTCGTTTCATGGCAGCTTATCGAAGCTCCCGCTTATCCTTGGGAGTAAAAGAGTCTACTGTTCGGCGTGATGAGTCGGATCTCGGAGGAATGTTTACACTCCTGGCAAATGCCGGGGAATTTCACGGAGAAAATCCACTCCGCGCCCTCCCCTCTTTGAAACGAAAATCACCCGAAATGACGTACCTCACTACGGAAGAAATCGCCAAATTGCTGGATGCAGTAAGCGGTGATGCTCGGCGGATTACGCTACTTTGTCTCAGTACTGGGGCGAGATGGGGAGAAGCGAAAAATCTGCGCGCGGAACACATCATCAATAATCGCGTGACGTTTAACAAAACTAAAAACGGAAAAGTTCGAATTATTCCTGTCTCTGATGAAGTTGTTAGTGAGATCAAAACAAAGAAATCCGGCCTTTTGTTTGACGTCAATTATGAGGAATATCGCAAGGTGCTTCGCAGTGTTAAGCCAGACCTACCAAAAGGACAGGCTGTACATGTTCTACGCCATACCTTTGCTGCTCACTTTATGATTAATGGAGGAAATATACTTACGCTCCAGCGAATTATGGGGCACGCCACGATCCAGCAAACTATGACCTATGCGCACCTCGCTCCTGATTTCCTCCAGGATGCAATTTCACTTAATCCATTAAAAGGAGGCATCCACATTTCATCCACATAAGTGGGTTTTATAGGGTAATCAGTAACCCCCACCAATAACAAAACCCACTGAAAACAAAGGGAAAACATTGAATTCAGTGGGTTTTACAACGCACCTTCGGGCGCGTTTTTTGTTGACAGCATGAAAACAGTACGGGTACTGTACTGAAGTCGCTTAAGGAAACAAACATGAAACAAACGCCGTTTTTCTTCGCATTCTTTTTTACCTTCCCCTGAATGGGAGGCGTTTCGTCGTGTGAAACAGAATGCGAAGACGAACAATAAGGCCTCCCAAATCGGGAGGCCTTTTTTATTGATAACAAAAAAGGCAACACTATGACATCGGAAAACCCGTTACTGGCGCTGCGCGAGAAAATTAGCACGCTGGACGAAAAATTACTGGCGTTACTGGCTGAGCGGCGCGAGCTAGCCGTTGAGGTGGGAAAAGCCAAACTGCTTTCACATCGCCCGGTGCGTGATATCGATCGTGAGCGCGATTTGCTGGAAAGATTAATTACGCTTGGTAAAACACACCATCTGGATGCCCACTACATTACTCGCCTGTTCCAGCTCATCATTGAAGATTCCGTATTAACTCAGCAGGCTTTACTCCAGCAGCATCTCAATAAAATTAATCCGCACTCAGCCCGCATTGCTTTTCTCGGGCCCAAAGGCTCTTATTCACATCTTGCGGCGCGCCAGTACGCTGCCCGTCACTTTGAGCAATTCATTGAAAGCGGCTGCGCCAAATTTGCCGATATTTTTAATCAGGTGGAAACCGGCCAGGCCGACTATGCTGTCGTACCGATTGAAAATACCAGCTCCGGTGCCATAAACGACGTTTACGATCTGCTGCAACATACCAGCTTGTCGATTGTTGGCGAGATGACGTTAACTATCGACCATTGTTTGCTGGTTTCCGGCACCACCGATTTATCGACTATCAACACGGTCTACAGCCACCCGCAGCCGTTCCAGCAATGCAGCAAATTCCTTAACCGTTACCCGCACTGGAAGATTGAATATACCGAGAGTACGTCTGCGGCAATGG
The DNA here is from genome assembly GCF_004212315.1 of Escherichia sp. E10V5. Classification (NCBI taxonomy): domain Bacteria; kingdom Pseudomonadati; phylum Pseudomonadota; class Gammaproteobacteria; order Enterobacterales; family Enterobacteriaceae; genus Escherichia; species Escherichia sp. E10V5. The sequence continues at coordinate 22,674 of NZ_RHJM01000042.1, read as the reverse complement.
AAAAAGTTGCACAGGCAAAATCACCACATGTCGCTGCGCTGGGGAGCGAAGCTGGCGGTTCCTTGTACGGTTTACAGGTACTGGAGCGCATTGAGGCGAATCAACGACAAAACTTCACCCGATTTGTGGTGCTGGCACGTAAAGCCATTAACGTGTCTGACCAGGTTCCGGCAAAAACCACACTGTTAATGGCTACCGGACAACAAGCTGGTGCTCTGGTTGAAGCGTTGCTGGTATTGCGCAACCACAATCTGATTATGACCCGTCTGGAATCACGTCCGATTCACGGTAATCCGTGGGAAGAGATGTTTTATCTGGATATTCAGGCCAATCTTGAATCCGTGGAAATGCAAAAGGCGTTAAAAGAGTTAGGAGAAATAACCCGTTCAATGAAGGTATTGGGTTGTTACCCAAGTGAAAACGTAGTGCCTGTTGATCCAACCTGATGAAAAAAGCCGGATGATGTGAATCATCCGGCACAGAGTTATTACTGGCGGCTATCGTTCGCCTGACGCAATAATACGCGGCTTTCATTCTGGAAGCGTTGTGCGTAATCGCCGAACCAGTGCTCCACCTTGCGGAAGCTGTCAATAAACGCCTGCTTATCGCCCTGCTCCAGCAACTCAATCGCCTCACCAAAACGCTTATAGTAACGTTTGATCAACGCCAGATTACGTTCTGAAGACATAATAATATCGGCATAAAGCTGCGGATCCTGGGCAAACAGTCGCCCGACCATCGCCAACTCAAGACGATATATGGGCGAAGAGAGTGCCAGAAGCTGCTCAAGCTGAACATTTTCTTCTGCCAGATGCAGGCCATAAGCAAAAGTGGCAAAGTGGCGCAACGCCTGGATAAACGCCATATTCTGATCATGTTCGACGGCGCTAATGCGATGCAGTCGCGCGCCCCAGACCTGAATTTGTTCAAGAAACCATTGGTACGCTTCTGGCTGACGTCCATCACACCAGACCACGACCTGCTTCGCCAGGCTGCCGCTATCCGGACCAAACATCGGGTGAAGCCCCAGCACTGGACCATCATGCGCCGCCAGCATGGCCTGTAATGGTCCATTCTTCACTGATGCCAGATCGACCAGAATACAGTCTTGCGGTAAACGTGGTAATTTGCCAATGACTTGTTCAGTAACATGAATCGGTACACTGACAATCACCATACCGGCATCGGCAACAATCTCAGCCGCGCGATCCCAGTCATGTTGCTCCAGAATCCGCACCTGATAGCCAGAGAGTGTCAGCATCTTCTCGAACATGCGCCCCATCTGACCACCGCCACCAACAATGACTACCGGACGTAGTGAAGGACAAAGCGTTTTAAATCCTTTGTCGTTTTCGCTGGAGTAGGACTCACGGATTACCCGACGCAGAACATCTTCAATCAGATCTGGCGGAACGCCGAGAGCTTCCGCCTCTGCGCGCCGCGAGGCCAGCATGGATGCCTCGCGCTCCGGTACATAAATGGGTAACCCAAAGCGGCTTTTCACTTCACCGACTTCAGCAACCAGTTCCAGACGCTTTGCTAATAAATTCAGCAGCTCTTTATCGACTTCATCAATTTGATCGCGTAATGCGGTCAACTCAGCAACCATAATAAACCTCTTAAGCCACGCGTGCCGTCAGCTGCCCATTCAGATCCTGATGAATTTCACGCAGCAAGGCATCGGTCATTTCCCAGCTTATGCAGGCATCTGTTACGGATACACCGTATTTCATTTCACTGCGTGGTTGCTCGGAAGACTGATTGCCTTCGTGGATGTTACTTTCGATCATCAGACCAATAATTGAGCGATTGCCATCTTTGATTTGGGCAACCACGGATTCTGCCACCGCAGGCTGACGGCGATAATCTTTATTGGAATTACCGTGGCTGCAATCTACCATCAGTGAGGGGCGCAGTCCCGCCTGTTCCATCTCTTTTTCACATTGCGCGATATCCGCCGGGCTATAGTTCGGTGCTTTTCCGCCACGCAGAATCACATGTCCGTCCGGATTACCCTGAGTTTGCAGCAGCGCCACCTGCCCTGCCTGATTAATACCAACAAAGCGATGCGGTTGTGCAGCGGCACGCATAGCATTAATTGCTGTCGCCAGACTGCCATCAGTGCCGTTTTTAAAACCAACCGGCATGGAAAGCCCGGATGCCATTTCACGGTGCGTTTGCGATTCCGTGGTACGAGCACCAATTGCCGACCAGCTAAACAGATCACCCAAATATTGCGGGCTGTTTGGATCTAACGCTTCCGTCGCCAACGGTAATCCCATATCTACCAGTTCCAACAGCAACTTACGTGCAATCTTTAATCCTGTTTCAACATCAAAGGAGCCATCCATATGTGGATCGTTAATCAACCCTTTCCAACCAACAGTGGTACGGGGCTTTTCAAAATAGACGCGCATCACCAAGTAGAGACTATCGCTGACCTCTGCGGCAAGGGCTTTAAATCGACGAGCATATTCCAGTGCGGTTTCAGGATCATGAATGGAGCAAGGACCACACACCACCAGCAGCCGGGGATCGCGCCCAGCGATGATATCTGAAATAGTTTTACGCGAATCAGCAATCTGGGCCTCTTGTTGTCGGCTTAATGGAAAAGCTGCCTTCAACTGTTCCGGGGTCATCAGAACCTGTTCGTCGGTAATATGTACGTTGTTCAGCGCGTCTTTTTGCATGATGGCGATCCTGTTTATGCTCGTTTGCGATAGTTGATCCTCAGCGAGGATGACGCAACGATATCACAACAAGTAAAGATTTCAATCCATATTTCGTAAATAATAGTTTACACAGGCAATTCATATACGTTTTAACCACCAATAAATGTACAAATAAATTTACACACACAATAAAAACAATCCGCTATGCTTTGAAAAAGGAGAAAAAACAATGAAACACTTTATCGCCCCTTTGTTAGCTTTGGTTGTTAGCGGCTGTCAGATTGATCCCTATACTCACGCACCAACCTGGACCAGCACTGACTGGTATGATGTTGGTATGGAAGATGCGATATCAGGCGTTGCTATAAAACATGACGATGCTTTTAACGATTCACAGGCTGATCGGGGGATATATCTTAAAGGATATGCCGAAGGGCAAAAGAAAACCTGCCAGGTCGATTTTACTTATGCCCGAGGGCTTTCCGGTAAAAGTTTCCCTGCCAGCTGCAACAATGTAGAAAATGCCAGCCAATTGCATGAAGTATGGCAAAAAGGAGCTGATGAAAATGCCCGCACGATGAAACTTAATTAATTTAAATTCCACCACAAAATTAATCATAAGATTTAACTTATTCGATTTTTAATTCTCTTCTGGATGACGACTACACAAAAGAATGATATTTTAATGAACATTCTGAAAAATTTTCGATGCGTTTCGAGCGAAGATGGTGAGGATCCCTGAATGCGCTTTTCTCACCTACTGTTCTTACTGCTGCTATTCCTTCTGGCAGGCGCGCCATTACTCGCTCAGGAAACCACTGACGTTGCGAAAAATGTGCGTTTAATGGTTTCCGGTATCGTAAGCTACACTCGCTGGCCGACGGTATCTGGTCCACCAAGACTATGTATTTTTTCATCTTCACGATTTAGCACCGCCCTGCAAGAGAAAGGTGCGACGCCTTTGCCTTACCTGCCTGTCATCGTTAACAACAAACAAGAGGCGATGATTTCAGGCTGCAATGGTTTTTATTTTGGCAGCGAGTCACCGACATTCCAGACAGAATTAATCGAACAATATCCGTCTAAGGCGTTATTATTAATTGCCGAACAAAATACCGAGTGCATTATTGGCAGCGCATTTTGTCTGGTCATCAACAATAATAACGTCAGGTTTGCCGTAAACCTGGATGCCTTATCGCGTAGTGGTGTTAAGGTCAACCCGGATGTCTTAATGCTCGCACGGAAGAAAAACGATGGATAACGATAATTCTCTTCATAAGCGCCCCACGTTTAAAAGAGCATTACGCAACATCAGCATGACCAGCATATTTATCACTATGACGCTGATCTGGCTGCTGCTTTCCGTGACGTCAGTGCTAACCCTGAAACAATACGCGCAAAAAAACCTGGCACTAACCGCTGCAACAATGACATACAGCCTGGAAGCTGCGGTCGTTTTTGCCGATGGTCCTGCAGCAACAGAAACTCTGGCCGCACTAGGTCAGCAAGGCCAATTTTCAACCGCAGAAGTACGTGATAATCAGCAAAACATTATTGCTTCCTGGCACTACACTGCCAGAGAACCGGGAGATACCTTCAGTAATTTCATTAGCCACTGGCTCTTTCCGGCTCCCGTCATTCAACCGATTCGCCACAATGGCGAAACCATTGGCGAAGTGCAGTTAACCGCACGCGACAGCTCAATTAGCCATTTTATCTGGTTTTCACTCGCTGTCCTGACTGCATGTATTCTGCTGGCATCAGGCATCGCGATTACCCTCACCCGCCATTTGCACAATGGTCTGGTTGAAGCGTTAAAAAACATCACCGATGTCGTACATGATGTGCGTTCCAACCGCAATTTTTCCCGACGAGTTTCGGAAGAACGTATCGCAGAGTTTCACCGCTTCGCTCTCGACTTCAACAGTCTGCTAGATGAAATGGAAGAGTGGCAGCTTCGTTTACAGGCCAAAAATGCGCAGCTTCTACGTACCGCGCTACATGACCCATTAACCGGGCTGGCTAACCGCGCAGCGTTTCGTAGCGGCATCAACACGTTGATGAACAGTACTGATGCCCGAAAAACGTCGGCATTACTGTTTCTTGATGGCGATAATTTCAAATATATCAATGATACCTGGGGTCATGCGACGGGAGATCAGGTCTTAATTGAAGTGGCAAAACGATTAGCTGAATTTGGTGGGCTGCGACATCAGGCATACCGCATTGGCGGCGATGAATTCGCTATGGTCCTCTATGGCGTGCAGTCGGAATCTGAAGTGCAGCGGATTTGCACGGCATTGACGCAAATTTTTAATCGACCATTCGATCTTAATAATGGCCATCAAACCACTATGACATTAAGCATTGGTTACGCGATGACCATTGAGCACGTCTCCGCCGAAAAATTACAAGAGCTGGCCGACCATAATATGTATCAGGCCAAACACCAGCGCGCTAAAAAGCTGGTGAAATAACAAGGAAATATCTACATGATAAAGCAACTGGTAGTTCCCCTGATGTTCTCTTCACTGATACTGACTGGCTGCCAGTCACCACAAGGGAAGTTTACTCCAGAACAAGTCGCCGCTATGCAGTCTTATGGTTTTACTGAATCCGCTGGCGACTGGTCGCTGGGCTTATCTGATACCATTCTGTTTGCTAAAAATGACTACAAACTGCTCCCGGAAAGTCAGCAACAGATCCAGACCATGGCCGCAAAACTGACCTCCACGGGCTTAACCCATGCCCGTATGGATGGACATACCGACAATTACGGCGAAGACAGTTACAACGAAGCTTTATCGCTGAAGCGGGCAAATGTCGTCGCCGATGCGTGGGCAGAAGGTGGACAAATTCCTCGCAGCAATCTCACCACTCAGGGCTTAGGGAAAAAATACCCCATCGCCAGTAACAAGACCGCACAGGGTCGCGCCGAGAACCGCCGCGTCGCTGTGGTGATTAGTGCACCGTAAACGCAATTTCAATAAATAAAAAAAGGGCCAGCCAATTGGCCAGCCCTTCTTAACAGGATGTCGCTTAAGCGAAATCTTAGTTAAGACGCTCTTTGATACGAGCAGCCTTACCAGTACGCTCACGCAGGTAGTACAGTTTAGCTTTACGAACAGCACCACGACGTTTGACAGAAATGCTGTCAACTACCGGAGAGTGAGTCTGGAAGACACGCTCAACGCCTTCGCCGTTGGAAATTTTACGAACAGTGAATGCAGAGTGCAGACCGCGGTTACGAATAGCGATAACCACGCCCTCGAATGCCTGCAGACGTTTTTTGGAACCTTCAACAACCCATACTTTCACTTCCACGGTATCACCCGGACGGAAGGAAGGTACGTCCTGCTTCATCTGCTCTTGTTCAAGTTGCTTAATAATGTTGCTCATAATTTAATCTCTTATCCTGGGTAAACTGATATCTCGGGGGCTTACGCCATCCCATCATGTTTATGTTGCTGTTGTGCGTGTTCCGTTTTGAACTCCGCCAGCAACCTTGCTTGCTCTTCAGTCAGAGCCAGGTTTTCCAGAAGTTCAGGTCTTCTAAGCCAGGTACGGCCCAGCGACTGTTTCAAACGCCAGCGACGTATCTCGGCATGGTTGCCCGACAGTAACACTGACGGAACTTCCATCCCTTCTAACACCTCAGGCCGCGTATAGTGCGGGCAATCCAGCAATCCTTCAGCAAAGGAATCTTCCGTTGCTGAGGCTTCATGTCCCAGTACTCCCGGAATAAACCGGGAAACGGAGTCAATCAGCGTCATTGCTGGTAACTCACCACCACTGAGAACGTAATCGCCGATTGACCATTCTTCGTCAATTTCGGTTTGGATCACGCGCTCATCTATACCTTCGTAGCGACCGCACACCAGAATCAATTTTTGATTCGTTGCCAGTTCGCTGACGCCCGCTTGATCAAGCTTGCGTCCCTGTGGTGACAGATAAATCACCTTTGCGCCTTCACCCGCCGCGGCTTTTGCTGCATGAATGGCGTCCCGCAAGGGTTGCACCATCATTAACATCCCCGGTCCGCCGCCGTAAGGACGATCGTCCACGGTACGGTGCCGGTCATGCGTGAAGTCGCGAGGACTCCAGCTCTGGATGCTCAGCAGGCCATTTTTAACTGCCCGGCCAGTTACCCCGTAATCGGTAATTGCGCGGAACATTTCAGGAAACAGGCTAATTATGCCAATCCACATAGCGCCGTCTTTTACCGTTTATCCGGTGGTTTAAAAACCAGGATCCCAATCTACTTCGATTGAACGAGTAGTGAGATCGACTTTCTTGATAACCTGCCCATCGAGGAACGGTACGAGACGTTCCTTGATACCAAACGCATCTTTCAGGTTTGCCTTAATGACGAGAACGTCATTGGATCCGGTTTCCATCATGTCAATGACTTTACCGAGATCGTAGCCTTCAGTGGTTACTACCTGGCAGCCCATCAGGTCTTTCCAGTAGTAGTCGCCCTCTTCAAGCTGAGGCAGTTGCGATGAATCCACGACAATTTCACAATTCGTCAGAAGGTTCGCCGCATCACGATCGTCAACGCCTTTCAGCTTGATGATCATGTCCTGATTGTGGTGCTTCCAGCTTTCCAGCTGGACTTGCTGCCACTGACCCGCCTTCTGGATAAACCAGGGCTGATAGTCAAAAATGCTTTCGGCGTCTTCGGTGGAAGAAAACACTCTGAGCCACCCACGAATACCGTAAGACGAACCCATTTTTCCCAAAACGATGGGATCAACAGGTGCTTGCGCGGTGAGTTGTTTGCTCATCATGACCACCGTGACAGATTAAGCTGCTTTGTTTACTTCTTTGATCAGCGCAGCAACGCGATCAGAAATAGTTGCGCCCTGGCCAACCCAGTGAGCGATGCGATCCAGATCCAGGCGAGTGCCTTCTTCTTTTTCGCTAGCGATTGGGTTGAAGAAACCAACGCGCTCGATGAAGCGACCGTTGCGTGCATTACGGCTGTCAGCGACAACAACCTGGTAGAACGGACGCTTTTTAGCGCCGTGACGTGCTAAACGAATAGTTACCATAACATCCTCTTGTGTGAATAAAACAACCGGACCCCATCGAGGAACGGAGTCCGGTGTCATATTAAAAGCCCGAAAATTTTACTGATTTCTGGAGAAAATGCAATCAGCAGTTAATAACTCTGTCGCATAAGGTCATTTAGCGACCAGGAAATCCCGGTGGCATCATCCCTTTCATGCTTCTCATCATCTTCGCCATTCCGCCCTTCTTCATTTTCTTCATCATGCGCTGCATGTCGTCGAACTGCTTCAGAAGGCGGTTAACGTCCTGCACCTGCATACCGCAACCGGCAGCGATACGACGCTTACGCGAACCTTTGATGATTTCTGGCTTAGCGCGCTCTTTCATCGTCATCGAGTTGATGATGGCTTCCATACGCACCAGCACTTTATCGTCCATCTGCGACTTGACGTTATCCGGGATCTGCCCCATGCCCGGCAGCTTGCCCATTAGGCTGGCCATGCCGCCCATATTTTTCATCTGGCGCAGCTGCTCAAGGAAGTCGTTGAGATCGAAGCCGTCGCCTTTTTTCAGCTTGCTGGCTAATTTCTCTGCCTGCGCACGGTCAACTTTGCTTTCGATATCTTCGATCAGCGACAGAACATCGCCCATGCCGAGAATACGGGAAGCGATACGGTCCGGGTGGAACGGCTCCAGCGCCTCAGTTTTCTCGCCAACACCGAGGAACTTGATAGGCTTGCCAGTGATGTGACGAATAGAGAGCGCCGCACCGCCGCGGGCATCGCCGTCCACTTTGGTCAACACTACGCCGGTAAGCGGTAACGCTTCATTGAATGCTTTTGCCGTATTGGCAGCATCCTGACCGGTCATGGCGTCAACCACAAACAGGGTTTCAACCGGATTAATCGACGCATGGACTTGTTTGATCTCGTCCATCATCGCTTCGTCAACGTGCAGACGACCGGCGGTATCCACCAGCAGAACGTCGTAGAATTTCAGTTTGGCTTCTTTCAGCGCCGCGTTAACGATATCTACCGGTTTCTGACCAACATCAGAAGGGAAGAAATCAACGCCCACCTGCTCTGCCAACGTCTCAAGCTGTTTGATTGCCGCCGGACGATAAACGTCGGCAGAAACAACCAGCACTTTCTTCTTGTGCTTCTCGCGCAGGAACTTACCGAGTTTGCCCACGCTGGTTGTTTTACCGGCACCTTGCAGGCCCGCCATCAGCACGACCGCAGGCGGTTGCGCAGCCAGATTCAGGGTCTGGTTCTCTTCGCCCATCGCCGCAACCAGTTCGTTACGGACGATTTTGACGAACTCCTGCCCCGGCGTCAGGCTCTTATTAACTTCATGACCAACCGCTTTCTCTTTTACGCGATTGATAAACTCACGCACTACCGGCAGAGCGACGTCCGCCTCCAGCAGCGCCATGCGCACTTCGCGCAGCGTATCTTTTACGTTGTCTTCAGTGAGGCGTCCACGGCCACTGATATTGCGCAGCGTGCGCGACAAACGATCGGTTAAATTATCAAACATTGTCTCTCGCCTGGGGTGGAAACGGTTGGCCGCAATCGCGACACATCATCAGTATTTTGCCGCAGTATAACATGAAGGCGTCTTTGTTGTTATGCAACGGTTGGAGCAGCGTTCACCTGACGCTATACTGCTTCTCTTTCTTATTGCTCAAACTGTCGACATTACTATGCCCGTTTTTGCTCTGCTCGCGCTTGTCGCCTACTCCGTCAGTCTTGCGCTGATTGTTCCCGGTCTGCTGCAAAAAAACGGCGGCTGGCGGCGCATGGCTATTATTTCTGCGGTCATCGCGCTGGTCTGCCACGCAATCGCTCTGGAAGCCCGCATCCTGCCCGACGGTGATAGCGGACAAAACCTCAGCCTGCTGAATGTTGGTTCATTGGTCAGTTTGATGATCTGTACGGTAATGACCATTGTGGCTTCTCGCAATCGTGGCTGGTTGCTGCTACCCATTGTCTATGCCTTTGCGCTTATCAACCTGGCGCTGGCGACCTTCATGCCCAATGAATACATCACCCATCTGGAAGCCACGCCCGGGATGCTGGTGCACATTGGCTTATCGCTCTTTTCCTACGCCACGCTGATAATTGCCGCCCTGTACGCGTTGCAACTGGCATGGATTGATTACCAACTGAAGAACAAAAAGTTGGCATTCAGTCAGGAAATGCCGCCATTGATGAGTATCGAGCGTAAAATGTTCCATATTACGCAGATTGGCGTGGTGCTGTTAACGCTTACTCTTTGCACTGGCCTGTTCTACATGCACAACTTATTTAGCATGGAAAATATCGACAAGGCTGTGCTCTCTATCGTGGCGTGGTTTGTCTATATTGTGCTGCTGTGGGGACATTATCATGAAGGATGGCGTGGACGCCGCGTCGTCTGGTTTAACGTCGCGGGTGCAGTCATTCTGACACTGGCCTACTTCGGCAGCCGAATTGTTCAGCAGTTAATCAGCTAAACCCAGAAAAGGAGTTTCCCCTGGAACACATTTCTACTACTACGTTGATCATTATTCTGATCATCATGGTGGTCATTTCAGCCTATTTTTCCGGGTCCGAAACCGGAATGATGACACTCAACCGCTATCGTCTGCGGCATATGGCAAAACAGGGCAATCGCTCGGCCAAACGCGTCGAAAAATTGCTGCGTAAGCCAGACCGCCTGATAAGCCTGGTGTTAATCGGCAATAACCTGGTCAATATTCTTGCCTCCGCGCTCGGCACTATTGTTGGGATGCGTTTGTACGGCGATGCGGGCGTGGCAATTGCGACTGGTGTGCTGACTTTTGTCGTACTGGTTTTTGCTGAGGTATTGCCGAAAACCATTGCCGCGCTGTACCCGGAAAAAGTCGCTTATCCGAGTAGTTTTCTGTTAGCACCGCTGCAAATTTTGATGATGCCGCTGGTCTGGTTGCTGAACGCTATTACCCGCATGTTAATGCGCATGATGGGCATCAAAACCGATATCGTGGTTAGCGGCTCTTTGAGCAAAGAAGAGTTGCGCACCATCGTGCACGAATCGCGCTCACAAATTTCCCGTCGCAATCAGGATATGCTGCTTTCGGTACTCGATCTGGAAAAAATGACTGTCGATGACATCATGGTGCCGCGCAGTGAAATTATCGGTATTGATATCAATGATGACTGGAAATCGATTCTGCGCCAACTCTCCCACTCACCTCACGGGCGCATCGTGCTCTACCGTGATTCGCTGGACGACGCCATCAGTATGCTGCGTGTGCGTGAAGCCTGGCGGTTGATGTCGGAGAAAAAAGAGTTCACCAAAGAAACCATGCTACGCGCCGCGGACGAGATCTATTTTGTCCCGGAAGGCACGCCACTCAGCACGCAGCTGGTCAAGTTTCAGCGCAACAAAAAGAAAGTCGGCCTGGTCGTCAACGAGTATGGAGACATTCAGGGGCTGGTGACGGTTGAAGATATTCTGGAAGAGATAGTCGGTGATTTCACCACATCCATGTCGCCAACACTTGCCGAAGAAGTCACTCCGCAAAACGACGGTTCGGTGATTATCGATGGCACCGCCAACGTGCGAGAAATTAACAAAGCCTTTAACTGGCATCTACCGGAAGATGATGCTCGAACCGTTAATGGCGTCATTCTTGAAGCGCTGGAAGAGATCCCTGTCGCTGGCACCCGCGTACGTATTGGCGAGTACGATATCGATATTCTCGACGTTCAGGACAATATGATTAAGCAGGTAAAAGTTTTTCCTGTAAAACCGCTGCGCGAGAGTGTGGCGGAGTAACGAAAACGGCCCGGCATTCGCATGCTGGGCCGCGATTTATTACGAAAACAAAAATTAAGCTTTTGCTTTCGCTACAGTAACCATCGCTGCGCGAATCGTACGACCATTCAGCGTATAACCCTTCTGCATAATGCCCAGTACGTTACCTGGCGCAACGTCATCAGATTCCACCATTGCGATGGCCTGATGCACATTCGGGTCCAGCGGCACGTTAGTTTCGGCGATCACTTCAACGCCAAACTTACGCACAACATCCAGCATCGACTTCAGCGTCAGCTCAATGCCTTCAACCATCGCGGACATATCCGGGTTAGCTTTATCAGCCACTTCCAGCGCACGATCCAGGCTATCAATCACCGGCAGTAATTCGTTGATGAATTTCTCCAGCGCGAATTTGTGGGCTTTTTCGATATCCAGTTCAGTACGACGACGCAGGTTTTCCATTTCGGCTTTTACGCGCAAAATACCGTCACGTTCACGGGTCTGAGCTTCAGCCAGCTGAGCTTCGAGATTCGCAATTTTTTCATCGCGCGGATCCACCTGCTCAGCAGAAGCTTCTGGCTCAACTGCCTCAATCTCTTCGTGCTGATCCATGATAATTTCTTCCGGGGCTTGCCCCTCAGGCGTTTTCTGTTCTTTACTACTCATGAATTTCTCCGCGTTTTTTTTCGCATTCATCTCGCTAACTTCGCTTATTATGGGGATCAGTTTCAGGGTTTCAAGGGAAGCACTCACATTGTCATCAATCTTCGCAACAAGGACCTCGGAAAAATGAATAATCATTTCAAGTGTATTGGCATTGTGGGACACCCACGGCACCCTACTGCACTGACAACACATGAAATGCTCTACCGCTGGCTGTGCACAAAAGGTTACGAGGTCATCGTTGAGCAACAAATCGCTCACGAACTGCAACTGAAGAATGTGAAAACTGGCACGCTCGCGGAGATTGGGCAACTGGCTGATCTCGCGGTAGTTGTTGGAGGCGACGGTAATATGCTGGGCGCGGCGCGCACGCTCGCCCGTTACGATATTAAAGTTATTGGAATCAACCGTGGCAACCTGGGTTTCCTGACTGACCTTGACCCCGATAACGCCCAGCAACAATTAGCCGATGTGCTGGAAGGCCACTACATCAGCGAGAAACGTTTTTTGCTGGAAGCACAAGTCTGCCAGCAAGATTGCCAGAAACGCATCAGCACAGCGATTAACGAAGTGGTACTTCACCCAGGCAAAGTTGCGCATATGATTGAGTTCGAAGTATATATCGACGAGATCTTTGCGTTTTCTCAGCGTTCCGATGGTTTGATTATTTCGACACCTACAGGCTCCACTGCCTATTCCCTCTCGGCAGGGGGACCAATACTGACGCCTTCTCTGGATGCAATAACCCTGGTGCCAATGTTCCCGCATACGTTGTCAGCGCGGCCGCTGGTGATAAACAGCAGCAGCACTATCCGTCTGCGTTTTTCGCATCGCCGTAACGACCTGGAAATCAGCTGCGACAGTCAGATAGCGCTGCCGATTCAGGAAGGTGAAGATGTCCTGATTCGTCGCTGTGATTACCATCTGAATCTGATTCATCCGAAAGATTACAGCTATTTCAATACATTAAGCACCAAGCTCGGCTGGTCAAAAAAATTATTCTAATTTTACGCCAGCCTCTTTACTGTATATAAAACCAGTTTATACTGTACACAATAACAGTAATGGTTTTTCATACAGGAAAACGACTATGTTGGCACAACTGACCATCAGCAACTTTGCTATCGTTCGTGAGCTTGAGATTGATTTTCACAGCGGCATGACCGTAATAACCGGTGAAACCGGCGCGGGTAAATCTATTGCGATAGATGCCCTCGGCCTTTGTCTCGGTGGTCGCGCTGAAGCCGACATGGTGCGTACCGGCGCTGCTCGCGCTGACCTGTGCGCCCGTTTTTCACTGAAAGATACGCCAGCGGCTCTGCGCTGGCTGGAAGAAAATCAACTGGAAGATGGCCGTGAATGCCTGCTTCGTCGCGTAATCAGTAGCGATGGTCGCTCCCGTGGTTTCATCAACGGTACAGCTGTTCCTCTGTCACAACTGCGCGAACTGGGTCAGTTGCTGATTCAGATCCATGGTCAGCACGCTCATCAATTACTCACCAAATCCGAGCACCAAAAATTCCTGCTTGATGGCTATGCCAATGAAACCTCTCTGCTCCAGGAAATGACCGTACGTTATCAGTTGTGGCATCAAAGCTGCCGCGACCTCGCGCACCATCAACAACTAAGTCAGGAACGCGCCGCCCGTGCGGAACTGCTGCAATACCAATTAAAAGAACTTAACGAATTTAATCCGCAGCCCGGAGAGTTTGAGCAAATCGACGAAGAGTACAAACGTCTGGCGAACAGCGGTCAATTACTGACTACCAGCCAGAATGCATTGGCATTAATGGCAGACGGTGAAGACGCAAACCTGCAAAGTCAGCTTTACACGGCTAAACAGCTGGTGAGCGAATTGATTGGCATGGACAGCAAACTGTCCGGCGTACTTGATATGCTGGAAGAAGCTACCATCCAGATTGCTGAAGCCAGCGACGAACTGCGCCACTACTGCGATCGTCTGGATCTCGATCCCAACCGACTGTTTGAACTTGAACAGCGCATCTCAAAACAGATTTCGCTGGCACGTAAACATCACGTCAGCCCTGAGGCATTGCCACAGTATTACCAGTCGCTACTGGAAGAACAGCAGCAACTGGATGATCAGGCCGACTCACAAGAAACGCTCGCGCTGGCGGTAACGAAACATCATCAGCAAGCACTGGAAACGGCACGCGCGTTACACCAGCAACGCCAGCATTATGCAAATGAGTTGGCACAGCTGATCACCGATAGTATGCATGCACTCTCTATGCCGCATGGGCAGTTTACGATTGATGTTAAATTTGACGAGCATCACCTGGGCATTGACGGTGCCGATCGTATTGAGTTTCGGGTAACCACCAACCCAGGTCAGCCAATGCAGCCTATTGCCAAAGTCGCATCCGGTGGTGAATTGTCCCGCATCGCATTGGCAATCCAGGTCATTACCGCGCGTAAAATGGAAACCCCGGCACTGATTTTTGATGAAGTGGATGTAGGGATTAGCGGCCCGACAGCGGCAGTTGTCGGCAAACTGCTACGTCAGCTTGGCGAATCAACCCAAGTGATGTGCGTTACCCATTTGCCGCAAGTCGCAGGATGCGGTCATCAACACTATTTTGTCAGCAAAGAAACCGATGGCGCGATGACCGAAACTCATATGGAGTCGCTGGACAAAAAAGCGCGGTTACAGGAGCTGGCGCGCCTGCTTGGTGGCAGTGAAGTCACACGTAACACACTGGCGAATGCGAAAGAACTGCTTGCGGCGTAAACTTTTTTCCTGCTTCACGGTCAGAGTAAACAGCAAAACGCCGTAAGACCGGAAAGCAAAAGGTTTTAAAGTGATGAAAGGTCTATTATCATCGGCATATTACAGATGAGCCACGTACTGCTCGGGCCCGAAAAGGAATCAAATCACTATGCGCTGTAAAACGCTGACTGCTGCAGCAGCAGTACTATTGATGTTGACCGCAGGCTGTTCCACTCTGGAGCGAGTGGTTTACCGTCCTGACATCAACCAGGGGAACTATCTGACCGCTAACGACGTATCCAAAATACGTGTTGGCATGACGCAACAACAAGTTGCGTACGCATTGGGTACACCGCTGATGTCCGATCCATTTGGTACGAATACCTGGTTCTATGTGTTCCGTCAGCAACCAGGTCATGAAGGTGTAACGCAGCAAACGCTGACGCTGACCTTTAACAGCAGCGGTGTGTTGACCAATATTGATAACAAACCTGCGCTGACTGGCAACGAATAAAATTTGCCGTTTATAGCGATTAAAAAAGGTGCTCAGTGAGCACCTTTTTTCTGGCTGTTATTTATTCGCCGATTTTTCTGCTCGTTGCCTGCGAAGCTCTTTCGGATCGGCAATGAGAGGACGATAAATCTCCACCCGATCGCCATCGTGCACGGTATCGCTCAGTTTCGTCGGACGACTGTAAATACCGACTTTATTTTTAGTTAAATCGATATCAGTTCGCAGTTCCAGCAAACCACTTGCACGAATCGCCTCTTCAACCGTCGCGCCCTCCTGCAATCTTACCCGTTGCAGGTATTGTTTCTCGGGTAATGCGTAAGCCACCTCAACGGCAATTTTACCTGGCACTGTAGACCTCTTTTGCACGAACAGTAAAAGCCTGCACCATATTAGCTGCCAGCTCTTTAAACACGCGACCAAAGGCGAGTTCAATCAACTTATTGGTAAACTCAAAGTCGAGATGAAACTCAATACGGCACGCGTCCTGGCTCAACGGCGTAAACTTCCAGCCGCCGATCAATTTCTTAAACGGTCCATCAACCAGACTCATGAGGATACTTTGGTTACTGGTCAACTGGTTGCGGGTTGTAAACGTTTTGCTGATCCCAGCCTTAGACACATCTACCGCAGCGGTCATCTGCCCAGGAGTGGACTCCAGAATCCGGCTTCCAGTACACCCTGGTAAAAACTGAGGATAAGACTGAACGTCATTCACTAACTGATACATTTGCTCCGCGCTGTAGGGTACCAGTGCGGTCCGGCTAATCTGAGGCATAACAATTTCCATCAACAAAAATCCAACAAATAATATCATTTATCCTGCAGTAAAAAAAACGCTATCCCGGCGCTGGGTAACATCCGGTTCATGCTAAGATAGAGCCTTGTCCCCCGCAGGATTGATATGGGGTATTTTCGATTTCAGATTACCGATGATTCACGACGCTTATGACGAAGAAAAAAGCACATAAACCTGGTTCAGCGACCATCGCGCTTAACAAGCGCGCCCGTCACGAATACTTTATTGAAGAAGAGTTCGAAGCGGGACTTGCCCTGCAGGGCTGGGAAGTTAAATCCCTGCGCGCAGGAAAAGCCAATATTAGCGACAGCTATGTCCTTCTGCGCGACGGAGAAGCGTTCCTGTTTGGAGCAAACATCACGCCGATGGCAGTGGCTTCCACGCACGTGGTGTGCGACCCTACTCGCACCCGCAAACTGCTTCTCAACCAGCGCGAACTTGACTCTCTCTATGGCCGAGTGAACCGTGAAGGTTATACCGTAGTGGCGCTCTCCCTGTACTGGAAAAATGCCTGGTGCAAAGTAAAAATCGGCGTCGCGAAAGGTAAGAAACAACACGATAAACGTTCTGATATCAAAGAACGCGAATGGCAGGTTGATAAAGCACGTATCATGAAAAACGCGCACCGTTAAACCTATCTAAGCGATACTAATCAAATCTTCACCGCGCCTCCCTATTCGGTGGCGCGAATGAACATCTTGTCGACTGTCAAATCTGACACAGATGCAGCCATCCCATTGCTTAATCTAAGAAAAATCATACTATGCAGGCGCTAATTCCAGGATGATAACGCCTTTGGGGCTAGTCATGGCGCTCAAAAATCTGGTATACTTAACGTTACACATTGGGGCTGATTCTGGATTCGACGGGATTTGCGAAACCCAAGGTGCATGCCGAGGGGCGGTTGGCCTCGTAAAAAGCCGCAAAAAATAGTCGCAAACGACGAAAACTACGCTTTAGCAGCTTAATAACCTGCTTAGAGCCCTCTCTCCCTAGCCTCCGCTCTCAGGACGGGGATCAAGAGAGGTCAAACCCAAAAGAGATCGCGTGGAAGCCCTGCCTGGGGTTGAAGCGTTAAAACTTAATCAGGCTAGTTTGTTAGTGGCGTGTCCGTCCGCAGCTGGCAAGCGAATGTAAAGACTGACTAAGCATGTAGTACCGAGGACGTAGGAATTTCGGACGCGGGTTCAACTCCCGCCAGCTCCACCACTTGCTCTTCCGGATACGTCCGGGGAAATCCTGAAAGCCCGCATGGCACAAGCCCTGCGGGCTTTTTTGTGTCTGTAATAGTCCGAGATAATCCGGCTAAATCCAGAGAAAATTGGTACACGTTTAGGTACACGCTATACTGTGATCCATTAAACGTGTACCAATTATGGAAGGAATCCAGACATGGCGCGCATTACACGCCCACTGACTAACAACGAAATACTTAAAGCTAAACCCCGAGAAAAAGACTTCACCTTACATGATGGTGATGGCCTGTTCTTACTTATCAAAACTACTGGTAAAAAGCTCTGGCGCTTCCGCTATCAACGTCCAATCAGTGGTAGCCGAACTAATCTTAGTCTCGGCTCATATCCCGCCCTTACGCTCGCAACAGCTCGTCAGGTACGCGACCAACATTTAACCACACTAGCACAAGGTATGGATCCACAGCAGAAACAAGAACTGGCGTCAGAACAACGTCAGATTGAGCTGGATAGCATTTTCTCAACAGTAGCCGCTAACTGGTTCCAGATAAAGAGCAGAAGCGTCACTGAAGATTACGCAAAAGACATTTGGCGCTCCTTGGATAAAGATGTTTTCCCTGCCATTGGGGCGATACCTGTTCAGGAGATTAAAGCCAGAACAATTGTTGAAGCACTAGAGCCAATCAAAGCACGTGGTGCGCTGGAAACAGTCCGCCGATTAGTACAGCGCGTTAACGAAATAATGATTTATGCGGTTAATACTGGCCTGATTGATGCCAACCCTGCTTCCGGTGTAGGTATGGCCTTTGAGAAACCCAAAAAGCAAAACATGCCGACGCTGCGGCCAGAAGAGTTGCCAAAGTTGATGCGCTCTCTATCTACGTCAAACCTATCTGTATCAACCCGCTGTCTAATTCAATGGCAGCTACTGACCCTTGTTCGCCCTTCAGAGGCTTCTGGTGCACGATGGGCCGAGATCGATCTCGATGCCAAGCTCTGGACGATTCCAGCTGAACGAATGAAGGCCAAGCGTGAGCACATAGTTCCTTTGTCTCCTCAGGCATTGGATATTCTTGAAGTTATGAAACCTGTTAGCGCTCATCGAGAGCATGTTTTCCCAAGTAGGAACGATCCAAAACAAGCGATGAATAGTCAGACGGCTAATGCTGCATTAAAGAGAATTGGCTATGGCGGTAAATTAGTTGCTCATGGTTTGCGTTCAATAGCAAGCACAGCCATGAACGAAGCGGGCTTTAATGCTGATATTATTGAAGCAGCACTAGCCCATTCAGATAAAAACGAAGTTAGACGGGCATATAACCGTTCTACCTATCTAGAGAAAAGAGTTCTACTGATGCAGTGGTGGGCTAATTTCACTGAAAACAAAGAGATAAAGAAATGAGAAAACAAGATATTACCCTCATATCACAGTATAGTTACACTCACTCTCCACATGACAACCATATTTATTTGTCAGTAAACGATGATGCTGACTTTTTCATAACAAAACTAGACCAAAAAATATCATCCTTAAAGCTTGAGGCAAAAATAAACTGGCCTAATAATGATGAAATAAATAATTTCTTATCAAGCCATGATTCAAAATCATCAAATTATTTACATATGGTTTTCATTGGCAGCCCAAATAACCTAGATGAACTTTTAATCGCTATAAAAAATAAAAGTTTAATAATAAAACTATCACAATTGAAAAGCCGGTACGATCTTGATTTCACATCTCAAATTAATGATGAGGAAACCTACCGCTGGCTGTCAACCACTCATGAGTTAGAATGCCTTAGTTTTTTAAGAGTAATAAAAGACGCTGCCACTTCGATTAATTTATTTAAAAACATCAGAAGTAATAAGAACTTCTTAAAATATAACCTCCAAAAATTCCTTGTTGATAACAGCGCTACCAATTATGCATACATGAAAGGTTATAATATAGTTTTATCAAAAATCCTGAGCCCGATATATAATATGGAAAGAGCTGATGAATTATTTTTACCATCTACAGATCATATGATTAGGATTAGCTTCACTAATAGCTTGAGAGTTAACAATCCTATACATGCGATTATAGGTAAAAATGGCAGTGGAAAAACCTATCATCTTAAAAAATATCTCACAAACTACTTTAAACATACTGAGCATTATAAACATTCATCACATGAAGTATTTAGCAGAGTAATACTAATCTCCAATACTGTGGATGACAATGGTTATACGCCATCTAAAATATCAAGAAACAAAAGCAAACGTTCCAATTATCACTTCATATCCAATACCAGTTTAAAACATTATAACAACATCCACTCTAGCGGAAGCAAAATAACTATCAATGACTGTGTTGAAAATATTATTTTCCGAGAGGCAACCAGGTCTGGGATTTTTGATAAAGCATTGATTGCAGATGAAATAATAAACATGCTTAGTTTAGATGTGAACATTATAGTAAAAAACATCAATAACTTTCATCTTGTCCATAGCATTACAGATGTACTAACCTTTTTCAAGAATGAAGGCATTCGACACAATCCAAATGTATTTAATTTCGCAGATATATTTCTAGATATAACTTTTCTCAGTGGGACTGAAAAAACCAGCCTGAGCTCTGGACAGAATACTTTCTTAATTAAAACCCTCAGCATTCTTATGACAATTGAAACAAATAGCTTAGTGATAATTGAAGAACCAGAAAATTTCCTTCACCCAAGCCTATTGATTAAGCTAATGACGATTTTGAAAAAAATATTAATTGAAACAAATTCATGCTGTATCATTTCGACCCATTCCCCTCTGGTTCTTAGGGAACTACCTAAAGAACAAGTAACAATATTTAACAGACATAATAATATAACTTCTCACAGACTTCCCTCCATTGAAACTTTTGGTTCTGATGCAACAGAGTTATATCAAGAATCATTTTCTGAACTGGAAGCAAGTGCGGCATACCGAGATACCATTCATACAATGGCCAAATCAGAAAACTCAGTTGACACACTATTGCAAAAGTATTCTCACTTACCGACAAACCTTCTCACGAAAATAATCAACGAGTGGAGAAGAAAATGAAAAAACTGACGATTCCTGTAAAAATTAACGACATCAACATCAATATACCATCAACACTTAATGCTATTTTCAAAAATTGCAATCGTGATGGCGTGAGAGAATTGAAAGCATTACGGGATGACTGGCTCCTAGAGTTAAATAATTACGCTATAGAAATGCAAACATCTAAAAGACTTATTTCCAGCAATCATAAATCTTTTGGAAAACATAAAGAAATATTGATCTGGCTTTATGAACACCCACTACAATCAAGGAAAACATTTTACATAAAAGAGATCCGGGAAGCTTATATCAAAGAGGGGATAACCTGCCCTTATTGCGGGGTCGGCACTGCAACAACTCTTGACCATTATTATTGCAAATCATCTCTACCACAATTTTCAATTTTGAAGGAAAACCTAATTCCGTGCTGTGGTGAATGTAATAAAACAAAAGGTACTTTAAAGCCCAAAAAAAAATGGAAACGGGTATTTAATCCTTACTTTGATGATTTCGCAGGAAAAATAAATGCGCCTCCCATCGTGATTCACTTCAAAATAAAAGGGGCAAGTACTTTATTTTACATCACCCCAAACCCACTGTTGTCGAGAATAGACAAATTGCATATTAATTTCCATCTATCTAAATTAAAAATCAAGATAAAGCATAAAGAAAAGATTCTCACTCATTTCAGGAATGAATCAAACGCATTGAAAATACAAAGAGAATTAGTAACAAGCGGTGATCTCACTTTGGCGGGATATAATAGATTTATCGAGGGACGTTTAGCATTAGGTGAAACAACTGGCTATGATTGGAGCAATATTATTTTTTATTCGCTTCATCATTTCAAAGATAACCATTGGAGCTATTTATAACTATTTTCTTTGCGCAGGCATTAAATAAATTTTTGCTTTATGGCTCGCGCGCAATGCTCTCCCCGCCACGCCTGCCCGCTTTAGAGGTCGCTTTTAATGCAGGTGCATCAACCGGCTCAGGCCGCGCCAGTACTGGTGCTGCGGGGGATAAAAAATACGGGGATTTGCATGCAAAACCATGCACCCTGTGGATGCATAGCTTTTTTCGGGAAAAATAGCGGGATTTTCGGGGATTTTTTTGCGTGCTACCGTGCGGCCAGTTCCGCACGACGGCGGGTGTAAATCAGGCTCTGTGCCGGGGTGAATTTCTCGCGGTTATAATCCCGCGAGGCCGCGTCAGGCCTGAATCCTATGGCCGTTAAAATATCGCTGTCCTGCGCGGAATAATTAATTTTTTCACCGCTGGCCAGCCACACCGACAGAGCTTCGCGCAGATAATCAACCGAGTGCTGCATGGCGCTCTGTTTTACGGCGGGACGTTGCTCGTTATAGCCCATCAGCTCAGGCGCCAGCGTGGCGGCCAGCTCCGCGTCGTACTGCTGCATAAAATCATGGAGCCGGTTGCGGATGCTGATGTGCTGCACCTCCTCATGTGAGCGGATATAGCGACCGGCGGCCTGATTAATCTCCCATTTTTTTACGTCAATCATGTCGCGTAAATCCTGCATTGTGCGCGGGCTCTGTTCGTCAGCGGCAAGGAGCTGTTCACGGTATTTCAGTTCAATGTCTGCCAGTTCGGCTTTACGTTTCAGCCAGGCGTTTTTGTTCGTCTGACAGGCTTCAAAGGCCTGCTGTAATGTCACGGTGGTCACGTGTCTCTCTCCTGACTAATGGCGGAACGGCGAGCTGTAGCAGCCTTTTACCTTACGGGCAGTGACGGGCGCTGCCGGGACGGGTTCTGGCTTTTCCTCCACGACCGGCGAGCGTATCACTTCAAAAATCGACTCGTGTGTTTTGAATGTCGCTGAACAGTGAATATTCTGGCACTGCAGATAGCTCTCTTTGACGCTTTCCGACATGTAGCGGCTGGTACGTACATGCGCAGCGTGGCGACAGAAAGGACAACGCATCATGACTCAGCCCTCCGCCTGTTCGTGGTCCTGTGCGGCCAGTCTGGCGGCAAGCTGCATCCGTTTAGCCGGGCTTCTGAACAGCGCCATATCAATCCCGGCGACCGCAGGACTGTTCATGCCCGTGACGGAGAGGACCGGCTCCTGCTCCATATCGAAATGATACAGGGCCGACTGCATATTCAGCGCATCGCCCAGCTCGTGAGTCACGGTCGCACGCGGTGAGGTCTCTCCGCTCATTTCCAGCGACCGTATGCGCAGAAGGAAGGCCCGTAACAGTGCGCAATGCCGTTCACTTAAG
>NZ_RHJM01000041.1:0-2431 GCF_004212315.1 Escherichia sp. E10V5 | reverse complement strand
GAAGCCAACTGGATTTATAATTCCCGCAATTACAGCGTGAAGATGGATGGCATCGGCGATGAGATCATCGGCGCGCGTAACGCAGGCGAGTTAAAAGTCGGGGTGGAAGGTCAGATTACTCCGCGTCTGCAACTGTGGGGCAACGTCGCCCAGCAGTTGGGCGACAATGGTTACAGTGATACCCAGGGAATGCTGGGCGTGAAATATCTCTTTTAATGCCACTTTGCCACCTGTCACGTACAGGTGGCACTCTTTTTCGAACCCTGGTCTTTATGATCGCGCTCGCATTCAGCTATAAATATGATGAAGTTAATTCAGCTTATTTATGGGTGAAATCACTATAGTTCCTTTACACACCGTGTATGAACACCTGCGTTGTGCAAGTTATTTTTCATCTGTGTAAAGGAAGTTAGTTGCATTCATATATCCGACCTCTCTTACGGTACCGTCGTATCCTGCCATGATGTGTGATTAGGGCAATACCCTGAAGATAACAGTCATCATCAGGGTTGATTAATAAGTGGTTCAGCGTTCAGGAAAAACCCACAGAAAAAGGGATTATATTTGTATTTTTCTCAACAATAGCCACATCTCTCCTGTTGTTTAATAACGCTCATGACAATTATCGCTGGTGCTCCTTAAATTAATTTTCATAAAAATCTCAAATTCCTGCTTCCGCTAAAATCCAATATAAAATTCACACAAACCACATTACTTTTCTGAACAAAAAAGCCACCAACCATCTATTCATGTAATTTCCATACCTTTTCTTTATTTCACTTACATAAAGTTTAGGATTATTAGATGTGTTTTTTCTAAACGACATAAAAAAACCACATTAACTCCACGTACAAACCACTAAAACCAATCAATACAATGAACAACTAACACTTTAATAAATTTATTGCATCTAATATTACAGATATTCTTATTTAGCAACTTGCATGTTTACGCCTTACAAGGCTTCAGGAAGAAAAATAGTGCAATAAGAAACATCTCGCCATTTAAATTTAAGGATGAAAGTGAGTGATATGAAATCAGCAAAAAAAAGCTTATCGACACGGGCGATAGCCATTTCAACGGTATTATTTACACCCGTATCCCTGGCTGTAACCCCACCCACAGATGCAAATAGCGTTGTTACCATTAATAATGGCGAAGAGGCAAAAGTTATTGCCGCTGAAGGTTACGATCCCGGATGGAATCATTTTACTTCTTTGAATGTAGGTCAAAACTCTAATGGCTCATTACTCATTGATAATCTTTCACTTATTACTGCTAATGCTACCGTAGGTAATAACTCTGAAGGTTCCCTCACTTTATCCAACCATACCAACTGGCAGTTTGATACTCCTACATCAAAATTGTATTTGGGCACAAATGAAGGTTCCGGCACAGTATACGTGTTAGAAGGCAGTAAGATAAGTGGCCTGCAGGAACTAAGGATTGGTGAGTATTATGGTGATGCCAAAGGGTTGATGGTTATTGATGGGGAAGACTCATCGGTTTCCTCTAACATTGCTATTGTTGGCGATCAGGGAATCGGCAATTTACGTATTACGAATGGCGGTACACTCACTACCTCAGCTCAGGTAGCTATTGGATATGCTTATCCAGGCAATAGTGCATCAAAAAATCGTAATAGTTATGGCGAGGTTCTGGTTGATGGTAAAAATTCAACATTGAATGCTGAATATGTTTATCTTGGTGGATTCAGCCCAGATGTTGCTTTTAATACTACCGGTATCCTTACCGTTAATAATGGTGCAACAATCAATGCCAATTCGTTTATTTGGGTTACTCTCGCACCTGGCGCCACAGGCGTTTTAAATATTGGTGGTGCGCAAGGTGAGGCTGAACAGCCTGCTGGTTCGATTAATACGCCATTTATTCATTTGGGGGCTGCAGATGCTTCTTCCTCTTCGATAGTAAACTTTAATCACTCCAGTACCGATTTTCTGCTGGCCTCGGATATTCAGGGGAACGGCCAGATTAATCAAGTTGGCTCAGGAACAACAACATTATCTGGTTCCAATAGCTATGCTGGTGATACCAATATAACCAAAGGCAGTCTACGCGCAGGTAAAGAAAATACCTTCAGCCCCAACTCCGATTATATTGTCGACAGCGATGGGCATCTCGATTTAAACGGTTATTCGCAAGCGTTAAAAACGCTGACGCTGGCTGGAACAACAACGTTGTCTTCGTATGAACAGGGTCACGAGTTCACGCCGACCACACTGACCATTAACGGCAACTACACCGCCGATGATGGCCTGTTAGTCATGCATACTGTATTAGGCGATGATAATTCCGTAACGGATAAACTCATCATAAAAGGTGATACTTCCGGTAGCACCCGCATTATGGTCAACAATGCGGGCGGCCTGGGCGCAGAAACCCTGGAAGGGATAAAAATTGTCGAGGTTGA
>NZ_RHJM01000040.1:0-24850 GCF_004212315.1 Escherichia sp. E10V5 | reverse complement strand
ATTTTGACGCCACCAACACCCGTGCGGTTTGTAACGTCGGTGATAAAACAATCAGGGCAGATAAAATGCCAATGCTAATTAATCGCGTTTTTCCAGCAGGGTCCGGTAAATCAGACCACCAATAATACCGCCGACAATTGGCACTACCCAGAAGAACCACAGCTGTTCTAACGCCCAGCCGCCCTGGAAGATGGCAACTGCGGTGCTGCGCGCCGGGTTAACGGAAGTGTTAGTCACCGGAATACTGATTAAGTGAATCAAGGTTAACGCCAGACCAATCGCGATCGGCGCAAAGCCTGCCGGCGCGTATTTGTCGGTTGCACCGTGGATCACCAGCAAGAAACCGGCACTCAATACCAGTTCAACCACCAGCGCAGAAAGCATGGAATAGCCGCCCGGTGAATGCTCACCATAACCGTTAG
Organism: Escherichia sp. E10V5; assembly: GCF_004212315.1. Lineage (NCBI taxonomy): Bacteria > Pseudomonadati > Pseudomonadota > Gammaproteobacteria > Enterobacterales > Enterobacteriaceae > Escherichia > Escherichia sp. E10V5. The sequence continues at coordinate 24,428 of NZ_RHJM01000040.1, read as the reverse complement.
AAGCAAAGCCGCTGGCCGCTGCGTCAAACCCAGCTTTACCGCTGGCGATTAAATACAGCAGTGCCGCCGCAACAATACCGCCGATAACCTGGGCTACCACGTAACCAACGACTTCTTTTGCCGGGAAACGGCCACCAGCCCATAAACCAATAGTGACCGCCGGGTTAAAATGACCACCAGAAATATGACCGACAGCGAAGGCCATGGTCAGCACGGTCAGACCAAACGCCAGTGCAACACCGGCAAAGCCAATACCTAATTCCGGGAATGCTGCTGCAAGCACTGCGCTACCGCAGCCACCAAATACAAGCCAGAAAGTGCCAAAACATTCTGCTGCTAATTTTCTGAACATATCCACCTCAATTAAAAATTGACCCTGTGAAAAATATGGTCGTTTTATCGGGTCGTCGTAAAAAAGTGACGACAGAAATAATGCGTGGGTATTTTAAAAACGAAGACGAGCTATTCGCCAGATAAATAAATCCAGTAATTTTGATTTAGGGCAATAGTCAGTTCCCTCATATAGTCATTTGCCTGATTGACAGTGTAGTGCAAACCACGAAATTAAACCTTTGGGGGTAATAAAAATAATCCACAAGGTTAATTATTTGATTTCATTGTTTTTTCGGGAGAAATCAGCGAGAAGGCATCTGACACAATTATTCGCTCATTTTTCAGACATTTGCCATGCTTAATTGTGATGTCATCACGTATTGCTACTGCCTTTCTCGTTATACTGCTGGGGTAAAGGATAAGTTACATATTTCTGGAGGGGATATGATTCTTGAGCGCGTTGAAATTGTGGGCTTTCGCGGCATTAATCGATTGTCATTGATGCTGGAACAAAACAACGTCCTGATTGGGGAGAACGCGTGGGGTAAATCCAGTTTACTGGACGCCTTAACCCTGCTGTTATCGCCAGAGTCAGATCTCTACCATTTTGAGCGCGACGATTTTTGGTTTCCGCCGGGGGATATCAACGGGCGAGAACATCATTTGCATATCATCCTGACCTTTCGTGAGTTGCAGCCAGGACGGCATCGGGTGCGCCGTTATCGTCCGCTGGAAGCGTGCTGGACGCCATGCACCGATGGTTATCACCGCATTTTTTATCGCCTGGAAGGGGAAAGTGCGGAAGACGGTAGCGTGATGACGTTACGCAGCTTTCTTGATAAAGACGGTCATCCGATTGATGTCGAAGATATTAACGATCAGGCGCGTCATGTGGTGCGTTTAATGCCGGTTCTGCGTTTGCGCGACGCCCGTTTTATGCGCCGCATTCGCAATGGAACTGTACCAAATGTACCCAATGTGGAAGTCACCGCGCGCCAGTTGGATTTTCTCGCCCGCGAGTTATCCTCACACCCGCAAAATCTCTCCGATGGGCAGATTCGCCAGGGGCTTTCGGCAATGGTGCAACTGCTTGAGCATTATTTCTCGGAGCAAGGGGCCGGGCAGGCGAGATATCGCTTAATGCGTCGGCGAGCCAGCAATGAGCAACGGAGCTGGCGTTACCTCGATATCATCAACCGGATGATTGACAGACCAGGGGGGCGTTCGTATCGGGTCATTTTACTCGGTCTGTTTGCCACTTTATTGCAGGCAAAAGGGTCATTGCGACTGGATAAAGACGCGCGTCCGTTATTGCTAATTGAAGATCCAGAAACCCGCCTGCATCCGATTATGCTTTCCGTTGCCTGGCATCTGTTGAATCTTTTGCCTTTACAACGTATTGCTACCACCAACTCTGGCGAGCTGCTTTCGTTAACTCCAGTGGAACATGTTTGCCGCCTGGTGCGTGAATCTTCTCGTGTTGCCGCCTGGCGTCTGGGGCCAAGTGGCTTGAGCACCGAAGACAGCCGCCGCATCTCTTTTCACATTCGTTTTAATCGTCCGTCATCGCTGTTTGCTCGCTGCTGGTTGCTGGTGGAAGGGGAAACAGAAACCTGGGTTATCAACGAACTGGCGCGCCAGTGTGGACACCATTTCGATGCCGAAGGGATTAAGGTCATTGAGTTTGCTCAGTCTGGGCTAAAACCACTGGTGAAATTTGCCCGGCGGATGGGGATTGAGTGGCATGTGCTGGTCGATGGCGATGAAGCCGGGAAGAAATATGCCGCAACGGTGCGCAGCCTGCTGAATAACGATCGCGAAGCTGAACGTGAACATTTGACAACGTTACCGGCGCTGGATATGGAACATTTTATGTATCGCCAGGGGTTTTCCGACGTGTTCCATCGCGTGGCGCAGATCCCGGAAAACGTGCCGATGAATTTGCGCAAAATTATTTCAAAAGCGATCCATCGCTCTTCCAAGCCCGACCTTGCCATTGAAGTGGCAATGGAGGCCGGACGTCGTGGTGTGGACTCCGTACCGACGCTGCTGAAAAAAATGTTCTCACGCGTGCTGTGGCTGGCGCGCGGTCGGGCTGATTAACCGCAAAACATCCTTGCCATCTGCGGCTGAATAGCGTCAAGCATCTCGTAGCGTCGACGGTATTCAGCCCGTTTTTTACTGGCGATATCCACAATCTCTTTTCGTGCTATCTGACCTGGAAGGCGGTAATGGCGTTCAGCGTCGCATTCGCCACCGACCGATTCCCAGAACGCGTTATAGTCAGCATGGATTTTTCCTTCCTTATCGCGATAACGCAGGCTGCGGTAAATATGTGTTTCATTGCTGACAGCAATAATTTGTTCGACCTGTAAGCGTTGAGCGAAGAGGCAGACCGCTTCCATCACGAGTCGTTTGGGAAATAGCCCGTGGCAGGCTTTCGTCGCATTCTGGATCTGTTGGTGTGGAATTTCCCATTTCGCACCTTGCAGCCCGCCTATAAATAACGTCCTTTTCCCCTGATACTCACACAGTGTAAATGTGATCTCCGCCAGAGGAATACCTTCGCTGTTGCGGAACAGAATTGTGCTGTCACCTTCCTTATCCATTGAGATCATCATGGTCAGTTCAAGCGTGAACTGCTCGCCGTTTTTTCCTTCCAGCTTCGCAAGTTGCAGTCCCGGGGTGTTCAAATATAAGCTGAACTCTTCCGCCGACATGCACGCGCGCAGCAACGCATAATGGTAACGTAACGCCTCCAGCAATTGCTTACGGGTCATATTCACGGCAAGGTAAGGGCGATGCAGGCGAACCGGCAGGCGCGGCTGACGCGTTAACAGCGTTCTGAGATTAGGCCAGTGGGAGAGTTCGTTCATCCACTCAACGCTTAAACGCGGCATAATCAAAGAGCGCAGCAAAAATTTCTGGCGAAACCGACGGCGATGCCAGAATTTACCCGGCCGCCACTGACCCCCTGCCAGATTAAGGAAAAGAGACATGCTGCTAAGAGATTCAGATGGTGTAAATGCTCGTTCAGTGATCTGAGACATATTCATAAAATCAATGATTATACGTAACACCGATTTCACCATCGGGCATCTTAACCAAACATCAATCGTATAATTACTAACGTAAATTTTAGATTTTTGTTGATGTTTCGTTGAAGTTGGCAGCCCCGTGCGCGCATATGGAGCATTCAGAGTATTTATGAAAAAGCGAAAAAACCTTAAGAAGCGTTACGCTATTGCGCTGGTGATAGTCATCGCTGCGCTGATTGCGTTGTGGAGAACACTCAACGCGCCCGTGCCGACTTATCAGACATTGATTGTCCGCCCCGGTGATTTGCAGCAAAGCGTGCTGGCGACCGGAAAGCTGGACGCGCTGCGTAAGGTTGACGTGGGCGCGCAGGTCAGCGGTCAGTTGAAAACGCTGTCGGTGGCGATTGGCGATAAAGTAAAAAAAGACCAGCTTTTAGGGGTTATTGATCCTGAACAGGCTGAAAACCAGATCAAGGAAGTGGAAGCGACACTGATGGAGCTGCGTGCGCAAAGGCAACAGGCAGAAGCAGAACTGAAACTGGCACGGGTGACATACTCACGCCAGCAACGACTGGCGCAAACGCAGGCGGTTTCGCAACAGGATCTCGACACCGCAGCGACGGAGATGGCAGTTAAACAGGCGCAAATAGGCACTATCGACGCGCAAATCAAACGGAATCAGGCGTCACTCGACACGGCGAAAACGAATCTCGATTACACCCGCATCGTTGCCCCGATGGCAGGTGAAGTTACGCAAATCACCACTCTGCAAGGGCAGACGGTAATTGCCGCACAACAAGCGCCAAACATTCTGACGCTGGCAGATATGAGTACCATGCTGGTGAAAGCGCAGGTGTCGGAAGCAGATGTCATTCACCTGAAACCCGGTCAAAAAGCCTGGTTCACCGTGCTTGGCGATCCGCTGACGCGCTACGAGGGGCAGATTAAAGATGTGCTGCCGACGCCAGAAAAGGTCAACGACGCCATTTTCTACTACGCCCGTTTTGAAGTGCCAAACCCCAATGGTTTACTGCGCCTGGATATGACTGCGCAAGTCCACATTCAACTCACTGATGTGAAAAACGTACTCACCATTCCGTTGTCGGCACTGGGGGATTCGGTTGGTGATAACCGTTATAAAATCAAACTGCTGCGTAATGGCGAAATACGCGAGCGCGAAGTGACGATTGGCGCGCGCAATGACACCGATGTTGAGATTGTCAAAGGGCTGGAAGCGGGCGATGAAGTGGTGATTGGTGAGGCCAAACCAGGAGCTGAACAATGACGCCCTTGCTCGAACTAAAGGATATTCGCCGTAGCTATCCTGCTGGAGACGAGCAGGTTGAGGTGCTAAAGGGCATCAGCCTGGATATTTATGCGGGTGAGATGGTGGCAATTGTCGGTGCTTCGGGCTCCGGTAAATCGACCCTGATGAATATTCTCGGCTGCCTGGATAAAGCGACCAGTGGAACCTATCGCGTTGCCGGCCAGGATGTTGCCACGCTGGACGCCGATGCGCTGGCGCAGCTTCGTCGCGAGCATTTCGGCTTTATTTTCCAGCGTTACCATTTGCTTTCGCACTTAACCGCCGAGCAGAACGTTGAAGTACCCGCCGTTTATGCCGGACTTGAGCGTAAACAGCGATTGCTGCGCGCTCAGGAGTTGCTGCAACGACTGGGGCTGGAAGACCGTACAGAGTATTTTCCAGCCCAGCTTTCCGGTGGCCAGCAGCAGCGTGTCAGTATTGCTCGTGCGTTAATGAACGGTGGGCAGGTGATCCTCGCCGATGAACCTACCGGCGCACTGGACAGCCATTCTGGCGAAGAGGTGATGGCGATATTGCATCAGCTGCGCGATCGCGGGCACACGGTGATTATCGTTACCCACGATCCACAGGTTGCGGCTCAGGCGGAGCGGGTAATCGAAATTCGTGACGGCGAAATTGTGCGTAATCCTCCCGCCATTGAAAAGGTGAATGCCGCCACGGGGACGGAATCGATAGTCAAAACGGCGTCTGGCTGGCGGCAATTCGTCAGTGGTTTTAATGAGGCGCTGACGATGGCGTGGCGGGCGCTGGCAGCGAATAAAATGCGCACCTTACTGACCATGCTGGGGATTATTATTGGTATTGCGTCGGTGGTTTCTATCGTCGTGGTGGGCGACGCCGCCAAACAAATGGTGCTGGCGGATATTCGTTCTATTGGTACGAATACTATTGATGTCTATCCCGGGAAAGATTTTGGCGATGACGATCCGCAATATCAGCAGGCGCTAAAGTACGACGACTTAATCGCCATCCAAAAACAACCGTGGGTCGCCTCTGCCACGCCCGCTGTCTCGCAAAACCTGCGCCTGCGTTATAACAATGTTGATGTTGCCGCCAGCGCCAACGGTGTGAGCGGCGATTATTTCAATGTCTACGGCATGACCTTCAGCGAAGGGAATACCTTTAACCAGGAGCAACTGAACGGCCGCGCACAGGTGGTGGTTCTCGACAGTAACACCCGTCGCCAGCTTTTCCCGCATAAGGCCGATGTGATTGGTGAGGTCATTCTGGTTGGTAATATGCCTGCGAGAGTCATCGGTGTGGCGGAAGAAAAACAGTCGATGTTTGGTAGCAGTAAAGTGCTGCGCGTCTGGTTACCTTACAGCACCATGTCCGGGCGGGTTATGGGCCAGTCGTGGCTGAACTCCATCACTGTAAGAGTAAAAGAAGGCTATGACAGCACCGAAGCGGAACAACAACTCACCCGTTTGTTGTCGCTGCGCCATGGCAAAAAAGACTTCTTTACCTGGAACATGGACGGCGTCTTGAAAACAGTCGAAAAAACCACACGTACTTTACAACTGTTTCTGACGCTGGTGGCGGTGATTTCGCTGGTGGTAGGCGGCATTGGCGTTATGAATATTATGCTGGTGTCAGTAACGGAGCGGACGCGGGAAATTGGTATTCGCATGGCTGTTGGCGCGCGTGCCAGCGATGTTCTGCAACAATTTCTGATTGAAGCCGTGCTGGTTTGCCTGGTGGGCGGCGCGATGGGGATAATGCTGTCGCTGTTAATTGCCTTCACCCTACAGCTTTTTTTACCCGGCTGGGAGATAGGTTTTTCTCCACTGGCGTTGCTGCTGGCGTTTTTATGCTCAACCGTTACGGGCATTTTATTTGGCTGGCTACCTGCACGAAATGCGGCACGGCTGGATCCAGTGGATGCTTTGGCGCGAGAGTGATTTTTGAGATAAAAATGCCAGCCGATCGGGCTGGCATTTTGCCTTTAGGATGTACACAATGAGACAGAAGAGCTATGCGACTGCTACTTCTACTTCGACGGGCACAATAACACTGGCGTGATTGCCTTTTGGCCCTTGGTGGACATCAAACTGAACAGGTTGTCCAGCTTTTAGCGTTCTGTAACCATCCATCTGGATGGTGGAATAATGAGCGAAAATATCTTCGCCACCGCCTTCAGGGCAGATGAAACCGAACCCTTTGGCGTTGTTGAACCACTTAACAGTACCCTTTTCCATGCTTCGACATCCTTCGCAAATCTTATATAAGTAAGATGGAATAAACCGGGGTCAGAGAGGGGGCAGTTCAAAACCTCGCCAACTCTTGAAATACAATTTAGAGAAATGGGGCGAGTCGTCAAGCGTTTGACAGGGGCCAGGGGGTAGGTATGCATCAAAAATTTGAAGCAGTTAACGCTATTGACAGTAATGTCACTGATGTCGCTTATACCAACGATAGATGATAATTATCTATCATGTGGAGTAGATTGGTCAGGCAAATACGCTCTTGTCAGCGGCAGAGCGTTCTGCCGGTAACCGTAACCGAAGATGATAACTGACAATGGGTAAAACGAACGACTGGCTGGACTTTGATCAACTGGCGGAAGAAAAAGTTCGCGACGCGCTAAAACCGCCATCTATGTATAAAGTGATATTAGTCAATGATGATTACACTCCAATGGAGTTTGTTATTGACGTGTTACAAAAATTCTTTTCTTATGATGTAGAACGTGCAACGCAATTGATGCTTGCTGTTCACTACCAGGGGAAGGCCATTTGCGGAGTCTTTACCGCTGAGGTTGCAGAAACCAAAGTGGCGATGGTGAACAAGTACGCAAGGGAGAACGAGCATCCATTGCTGTGTACGCTGGAAAAAGCCTGAATGCAGGTATAAAAATTGGGGGAGGTGCCTATGCTCAATCAAGAACTGGAACTCAGTTTAAATATGGCTTTCGCCAGAGCGCGCGAGCACCGTCATGAGTTTATGACCGTCGAGCACTTGTTACTGGCATTGCTCAGTAACCCATCGGCCCGGGAGGCGCTGGAAGCGTGTTCCGTGGACCTGGTTGCGCTCCGTCAGGAACTGGAAGCCTTTATTGAACAAACCACACCTGTTCTGCCCGCCAGTGAAGAGGAGCGCGACACGCAGCCGACCTTGAGTTTTCAGCGTGTATTGCAGCGTGCGGTCTTCCATGTTCAGTCCTCCGGTCGCAGTGAGGTTACCGGTGCGAATGTTCTGGTCGCTATCTTTAGTGAACAGGAGTCGCAGGCGGCGTATCTGTTGCGCAAACATGAAGTCAGCCGTCTTGATGTGGTGAACTTTATTTCTCATGGCACGCGTAAAGACGAGCCATCTCAGTCTTCTGAACCAGGAAACCAGCCGAGCAGTGAAGAACAAGCTGGTGGGGAGGACCGTATGGAGAATTTCACGACTAATCTGAACCAGCTTGCACGCGTGGGCGGAATTGACCCGCTGATTGGTCGTGAGAAGGAACTGGAGCGCGCCATTCAGGTTCTCTGCCGCCGCCGTAAAAACAACCCGCTGCTGGTTGGGGAGTCTGGCGTCGGTAAAACTGCGATTGCTGAAGGTCTTGCCTGGCGAATTGTTCAGGGCGATGTGCCGGAAATCATGGCTGACTGTACGATTTACTCTCTCGATATCGGCTCCCTGTTAGCAGGCACCAAATATCGCGGCGACTTTGAAAAACGGTTTAAAGCGTTACTCAAGCAGCTGGAACAGGATACTAACAGCATCCTGTTTATCGATGAGATCCATACCATCATTGGAGCGGGCGCAGCGTCTGGCGGGCAGGTAGATGCAGCCAACCTGATCAAACCGTTGCTCTCCAGCGGTAAAATTCGCGTGATTGGATCGACGACCTATCAGGAGTTCAGCAACATTTTCGAGAAAGACCGTGCTCTGGCGCGTCGCTTCCAGAAAATCGATATTACTGAACCGTCGATCGAAGAAACTGTGCAAATCATCAATGGCCTGAAACCGAAGTACGAAGCGCACCACGATGTGCGTTATACCGCGAAAGCGGTGCGTGCGGCGGTGGAGCTGGCGGTGAAATACATTAACGATCGTCATCTGCCGGACAAAGCGATTGACGTTATCGATGAAGCGGGCGCTCGCGCACGTTTGATGCCGGTAAGCAAGCGCAAGAAAACGGTGAATGTGGCGGATATCGAGTCCGTGGTAGCCCGTATTGCACGTATCCCTGAGAAGAGCGTTTCTCAGAGTGACCGCGATACGCTGAAAAATCTTGGCGATCGCCTGAAAATGCTGGTCTTCGGTCAGGATAAAGCCATTGAAGCGCTTACCGAGGCCATCAAGATGGCGCGTGCGGGTTTAGGTCACGAACATAAACCTGTTGGTTCATTCCTGTTTGCTGGTCCAACCGGGGTCGGGAAAACCGAGGTGACGGTACAGCTTTCCAAAGCACTGGGTATTGAGCTTCTGCGCTTTGATATGTCCGAATATATGGAACGTCATACTGTCAGCCGCCTGATTGGTGCGCCTCCAGGATACGTTGGTTTTGATCAGGGCGGTCTGTTGACCGATGCGGTCATCAAGCATCCGCACGCGGTGCTGCTGCTGGACGAAATCGAGAAAGCGCATCCGGACGTATTCAACATTCTGTTGCAGGTGATGGACAACGGCACGCTGACCGATAACAACGGGCGCAAGGCCGATTTCCGTAACGTGGTACTGGTGATGACCACCAACGCCGGGGTGCGTGAAACCGAGCGCAAATCCATTGGTCTTATCCAGCAGGATAACAGCACCGATGCGATGGAAGAGATCAAGAAGATCTTTACGCCGGAGTTCCGTAACCGTCTTGACAACATTATTTGGTTCGATCATCTCTCTACAGACGTGATCCACCAGGTGGTTGATAAGTTTATCGTCGAGTTGCAGGTTCAGTTGGATCAGAAAGGTGTTTCTCTGGAAGTGAGCCAGGAAGCGCGTAACTGGCTGGCTGAGAAAGGTTACGACCGGGCGATGGGCGCACGTCCGATGGCTCGTGTGATTCAGGATAACCTGAAAAAACCGCTCGCTAACGAACTGCTGTTTGGCTCGCTGGTGGATGGTGGCCAGGTGACAGTCGCGCTGGATAAAGAGAAAAATGAGCTGACCTACGGGTTCCAGAGTGCACAAAAGCATAAACCGGAAGCCGCGCATTAATCAGACTGTTAAGTAGGTTGGTGAAGTCCGTAATCTCGTCAGGGGTTACGGACTTTTTGTTTATGGGGTGGGGGAAGTTCGGACCCTTTTTTTGATGATGATGGTAAGTTGTTGATAATTAATGCTGCTGAAAGGTAAGAATAAAAAAGGGTTGCAGCAGGAAAATGAGATGGTTTTGCTTTATTAACAACGGGCTAAACGTGTAGTATTTGAGTTCACTGCCGTACAGGCAGCTTAGAAAGATATCTGATGCTGACGACGGATGGAGAATAAGTTCACTGCCGTACAGGCAGCTTAGAAAGCCACTTCCTGAAACTTAGCCGGGTTGTTACCGTTCACTGCCGTACAGGCAGCTTAGAAAATAAGCCGCTCCTCATAACATGAGCGCGAATAGTTCACTGCCGTACAGGCAGCTTAGAAAGCTGGTCCCCAGCCTCGTAGGCGCTCTCTATAGTTCACTGCCGTACAGGCAGCTTAGAAAGCATCACGCTGGGTAAATTCCCCGATCTAACAGTTCACTGCCGCACAGACAGCTTAGAAATGTTGAGCAATGTAATCGGGGTCAGATGCATCGTTCACTGCCGTACAGGCAGTTTCACAAATACGATGATGGCAGAAATTTAGCTGCGTTATGGCGCTCTCAACTCCGAACCATTAGCCGCAACGTGTAATAACAATTGTGATAATTGCGATAGAAATCAATTTCTCGCACAGAAATCAATGCTGTACTAATCCTAGCTCCTTCAAATAAAAATAATCACAGGATGTGTTTATGTCTTCCAATTATCTTACTCCATCTGACCTCAAAACCATTCTCCACTCTAAACGCGCCAATATTTATTATCTGGAAAAATGCCGGGTGCAGGTGAATGGTGGGCGAGTGGAATATGTTACCAGTGAAGGTAAGGAGTCGTACTACTGGAATATCCCCATTGCGAATACCACGGCATTGATGTTGGGGATGGGAACATCCGTTACTCAGGCGGCGATGCGTGAATTTGCCCATGCCGGGGTGATGGTGGGCTTTTGTGGTACGGATGGCACGCCGCTGTATTCGGCAAATGAAGTTGATGTTGATGTCTCCTGGTTCAGTCCGCAAAGCGAATATCGTCCTACTGAATATCTTCAGCAGTGGGTTTCTTTTTGGTTTGCTGAAGATAAACGACTTGCCGCCGCGAAACGTTTTCAGTTAATCCGCCTGACACATATCGATAAGCACTGGACCAGCGCGAAAATGCAGCGTGAACACGCCTTTCAGCCTGATGCTAATGCACTGCAGACCCTACTAAATCGTACTCGTGAAGAAATAGACGCGGCAGAAAACCATGCGCAGCTTATGCTCGTAGAGGCCAAATTGACCAAAGCACTCTACAAAATGGTGAGCCAAACCGTGGGCTATGGCGACTTTACTCGCGCAAAACGGGGCGGTGGGATTGATATGGCTAACCGCTTCCTCGATCAGGGTAATTATCTGGCTTATGGGCTGGCAGCAGTGGCAGCGTGGGTAACCGGGATCCCGCACGGTTTAGCAGTAATGCACGGTAAAACACGTCGCGGTGGCCTCGTTTTTGACCTTGCCGATCTGATTAAAGATGCCCTGGTTATGCCACAAGCATTTATTGCCGCAATGGCGGGAGAAGATGCTCAGGAGTTTCGTCAACGCTGCATCAATATCTTTCAACAAGCGGATGCGCTGGATGTCATGATCACCTCTTTGCAAGATACGGCCCAGGCACTGGCTAAGGCTGATCAATGAATGTTCTGATTATCTCGCGCTGTACAAAAAACGCCCGTGTGGAAAGCTGCCGTATTATTGATCAGTTTGCTGAACGTACAGGTGATGCCGCATGGCAAACGGTGATTACTCTGGAAGGCGTTAATACACTCCGCCGTTTACTGAGCAAAACAGCCAGGCGAAATACCGCAGTGGCATGTCACTGGCTGAAGAAGAACGGGCAAATGGAGTTGATGTGGATTGTGGGTAATATTCGTCGTTTTAATGCTCAGGGGCGCGTTCCCACGAATCGAACAACCCAAAGCAGCCTGGTGAACAAGGAAGAAAATCGCTGGCAATGCGCGGAGAGCATTGCGCTGCTGGCGGCTATCGCCGGGTTGTTTCATGATTTTGGTAAAGCAGGACGCAGCTTTCAGCAAAGCCTGACCCATAAGAGCGCACGCAGTTATCAACCTTATCGGCATGAATGGATCTCACTGCGGCTTTTCCAGGCGTTTGTTGGTGAACAGCCAGACGATGTGTGGCTGGAGAAACTCGGGGAATTAACGGCAGATGATGAAGTTGCGATTCTTGAACGTCTACAAAAAGACACACCTCATTTTTCAAATAGTCCATTCAGTTCGCTGCAACCGCTAGCCAAGACGGTAGGTTGGCTGATCCTTTCCCATCATCGAATGCCGGAGAATCTTTCTTCACAGCCGGAACAATCATGCAAAGGGTGTGAAAGTTGGCTGGAGAAGCAACTGAATGCTGACTGGAATGCCGTTAACCACCGCAAAAATGACTGGACGCAACAGGATTTTGAGCACGTCTGGCAGTTTCCATCAGGAACGCCGCTTCAAAGCGCGAGCTGGCGGGAAAAAGCGCGTCAGATTTCTCGCCGGGCAAGCAACGCGCTCGGTTTAAAGACATACGGGCAGATGGAACAGTTGTTCCCCTTACATATGGCGCGTTTTTGCCTGATGCTTGCCGATCACTACTATTCATCTAATGACGCGCAGCAAAAATGGCAGGACCCGGAATATATCGTCTGGGCAAATAGCGATCGCCAAAGCGGCACGCTCAAACAACGGGTAGACGAACATCTTGTGGGCGTCGCGCATCATGCGTATCTGCTTGGGCGGCAACTGATGCACACACGGGCATCGCTTCCGGCAATTGCCCGACATAAAGGTTTTAGCCAGCGGGCCACAGATGTGAAATATCGCTGGCAAGATAAAGCCTGGGATGTGGCGCGAGCGCTACGTGAACGAAGTCGTGAAGAGGGATTTTTCGGCGTCAATATGGCCTCGACGGGTTGTGGTAAAACCTTTGCGAACGCCCGCATTATGTATGCACTTGCCGACGAGCGAGAAGGGTGCCGATTTACCGTTGCGCTGGGATTGCGCACGCTGACTTTGCAAACCGGCGATGCTCTGCGCAGCCGGCTTGGACTGGGTGAGGATGAGCTGGCGGTACTGATTGGTTCGGCGGCAGTTAAGCAACTGTGGCAGCAGGAAAAAATAGACAATGATTACGGAAGTGCTTCGCAAGAGTCGCCAATAGAGGAGCTACAGTTCGTTAAGTACGAAGGCAGCCTGCATACCGGGGCGCTGGAAAAATGGTTGAAGGATGACAGCAAACTTAAGGAGTTAGTTAGCGCACCGATTCTGGTCGCGACGATTGATCATCTTATTTCTGCGACCGAGGGTGTGCGTGGCGGGAAACAGCTTCCGGCAATGTTGCGCCTGTTAACCAGCGATTTAGTGCTCGACGAACCTGATGACTTTGATATTGCCGATCTTCATGCGGTATGTCGTTTGATGAACTGGGCCGGGATGCTAGGAACGCGGGTATTACTCTCCTCGGCGACGCTACCTCCAGGGCTGATTCAGGCGTTGTTCGCGGCTTATCTCGCCGGGCGTAAAATGTGGCAGACGTCTTGTGGTACCAACGGCAGGCCCGTCAATATCTGCTGTGCCTGGTTTGATGAAAAAGATGCTGATGCAACGCAAATTTGCGACGGGCCTGGGTTTCGTGATGCACATGCCAAATTTGTTGCACGGCGAGCGGTGATGCTGGCTGAAAAAGAGCGACTGCATTTCGGGCGTGTAGCTTCAATTTCATCTGCATCAAGCGCGATACAAGACGTTACCGAAAGAGTGGCCCAGACGGTGCATACGCAAATGCTGAAGTTGCATCAGGCGCATCGCCAGCGACACGAAAGCGGTAAAACCGTTTCGCTTGGCCTGGTGCGTTTCGCGAATATCAACCCACTGGTTGCGGTGACCAAAGCCCTGATTGCCATTCCTTCACCAGAAGATGTCTGCATTCATTACTGTGTTTACCATTCCCGACACCCGCTGGCGGTGCGTTCAGATATTGAGAAGCGGCTGGATCGCGCTTTTACTCGTCATAACGAACTCGATTTCTGGAGCAACGAAGATATCGCAGATGCCTTACATAACAGTCCGGAATCGCACCATCTTTTTGTGGTGTTGGGGACATCGGTTATAGAAGTGGGGCGTGACTGGGATGCGGACTGGGGAATTATTGAACCAAGCTCCATGCGTTCGATTATTCAATTTGCCGGACGTATTCAGCGCCACCGTAGAAATGTGCCGACCAGTGAGAATCTGGTTATTTTGCGTAGCAATATCAAATCATTGCAGAAAAAAGCCCCCGCATTTTGTAAACCAGGTTTCGAAACAAAAGAACACTTGCTGAATAGTCACGATATTTGCGAGCTGATTCCGATCGCGGACTACCGGACGATTAACGCCTTGCCGCGGATCCTGTCTGCCAATAATGACAACAAACTGGCGGAGCTTGAGCATGGTCGTTTATCCGCCGAATTAATGAGCAGTAAAAGCAAACATGTGGTGGCGGCGCAATGGTGGCGTGCACCGCTAAGCTGGAACGGCTGGATGCAACGCCAGACGCCATTTCGTTATTCCCCTTTGCCGGAGGCGGTGTTTTTTTTGCATATGGATGATGAAGAAAGCGAAGCGCGTTTCTATTCCCGCACGGGCGACAACGAGCGTAAAGCGCAAGGGAATTTCAGGCGAGAAGAGGTGAGATGCGCCAGCGGCGTCGCTTGCTGGGGCGTGATGGATTACCGACACGTTTTGTTGAATTTAGCTGATAAGCAAGGTTGTGAAATACAGCGTGTTGGAGAAATGTTTGCTGAAGTGAGAGTACCGGCCAGTGAAGAAGATGCAGTCGATGACTGGCGTTATCACCCGTGGTTAGGGGGGTTTCGCGCCCCGTGAAGGGGCGCGGGCTGCCTGTGCGGCAGTTTACAAGTCCGTATCCGGAGATACCTCTATTTCTTAGCTGCCGATGGCAGTGCGTGAATGTTAGCCATTAAATCATTGCGTGGCAAATAGTGAATTATGTTAATATAACGCCAGGTGATTACATGTGGCGTAGTTAAATTAAACCGAAGATAACTCTAGGATGATAATTCATGTTAATCACCACGGGCGTTGCCCCTTTTGCTGTATGCGTCGTTGTACTGAAGCCATGTTGGGCTACGGAGATTTTTCAGTGAAGTCAGGGAGCAACTTCAATTTGATGGATTAACGATAGGAGCCGAGATGGAAAAAACGGCGCTAATACAATTTATTACTAACTACATCGCTTCGCGAAGGCAACCCAAAATCGAAGCCTTTGAAAAAGAAGCAGCAAAGCGACTGGAGCAGGGCGAGGACGCCAGCGTTATCGCTCTGGAGCGACAGGAACTCGAAGCACGCTACCTGCCACGTAACTGGTTAACGGATGCGGCAAAGCGTGTTCGTTCTATAAGGATAATCTCCCACGGGGCAAAATATAGTAATGGTGACTCCAAAGCATATGGGCGTTATTTGGAGAAATTCGTCAGTGAGGGATATTTAAATACAGCATCACTGGCAATTATTAAAGAGGATGCTGAAGGTAACGCAGCCTTTTTTGATGTTGCAAAACTACTGCTAACGAAAGTCAACGGTGATTCATTACTCGCCAGTTTAAAACGTGGCGATTATCAATCATTAAATGCCTTTGCGTTGGATGTTGAACAATTAAAACAATGGGTTGAATGCTTTGGTGAAGCATCCACTTCGGAGTGGATAAAAGCGCATAAACTTTCGAAGCAAATCTATTTCCCTGTCGATGATGGCTATCATCTGCTCTGCCCGCTGTTTTCCAGTTCGCTGGCACAGGTGATGTATGAAAAGCTAACCGCCGTGCGCTTTAGCGAGGAATCAAAAGCTATTCGCGATGCGCACAAAGCAGGTAAATGGCACTCACAGCCAGATATTCGTTTCCCGAATCTTGCAGAGATGCATTATGGAGGTGGAAATCAACAGAATATCTCGCTGCTAAACAGTGCCAGAGTTGGCCGAGTCTGGCTGTTGCCGTCAATGCCACCTACCTGGGAGACGCTGGATCGCGCACCACAAAACATGCGCAGTATTTTTTCCCTACGCGGCGATTTCAATCGGGCGGCTTCAGGCATCATAGCCCGGATGACTTACCTGCTGAAGGTTGACACAAATAATGTTCATATCCGTACTGCGCGGGCGAAATATATTGACGAGTTGATCGATCTGCTGTTCATGCAGGCGTCTTCATTTCAGCAAGAAAAATGGCAGGGATGGTCCGCGCAATCACCAGACTTACCTCGCCACCAACAACTTTGGCTGGACCCGTGGCGAAGCCTCTCAGATGAGACTTTCAAACAGGAGCGTGAGAAAAACGACTGGCAAGAGACGGTAGCCGATGATTTCGCGCGCTGGCTGAACTATCGCCTGAAAAAAGCCCGTTTCGATGTCGGTGCTGTCGAGCAAAGGGAGTGGCGCAGTCAGTCCCTGTTTACTCAACGGATGCGTGAAATGGAAGCCGTTTTGCAGGAGGCGCTGAAATGAGTTATCTGCTCTTGTTACCCCATGTACGCATCGAAAACGCTAACGCCGTCTCCGGGTTGACCTGGGGATTCCCGTCGATGACCCATTTTCTCGGTTATGTCCATGCGCTTTCTCGAAAAGTCGTGGATGAATTTGGCGTAAGTTTTGACGGTTGTGCGGTAGTAAGCCATGAACAGCATATTCAGGCGTACAGCTCCGGGCGCGATTTTCAATTCGCTCTCACCCGTAACCCATTAACCAGAGAAGGTAAAACCGCCTCGTTCAATGAAGAGGGCCGTATGCACCTGACGGTTTCTCTGCTGATTGAATGTAATGGCGAAATTACCAATGGTGAATATGGCAGAAAAGCTCTTTGCGACCATCTGAAAATGCTCTGCCAGAGCCACAAACTGGCGGGCGGCAGCATTGTTGACATGCGCGAACCACAGCTTTTTCATGCGCCTGAAGATGAAAAGCAACTGCGTAAAATCATCTGGCGTTTAATGCCTGGCTATGCGCTTTACGATCGCAGTGAATGGCTGGCTGAACATCACCAACAACATCCCGACATATCGTTGCTTGATGCCTGGCTTGATTTTGCTGCGATTAAATATCAGGCCGAATCTCCGGCAGAAGACAACAGCGCACAATGGGTATACCAGCCGAAGCCAATGCCTGGTTTCCTGGTACCGTTAATGTGTGGCTACCAACGCATTTCTCCTGTTTACGCACCCGGTGAAGTTGAAAATGCGCGCGATACCTCAACACCATTTGCCTTTGCCGAAGCAGTTTATGGCATTGGCGAATGGCGCGGATTACATCGTATTACTGGCTTGCAACCGCTGATGTGGCGTTACCGTACAACGGACACTGGCTACTATTGCTCGGCAATACCAGTCGTTGATGACCCTACGATTAATGAAGATGACGATACAGAATAAGGACATAATTATGGCAAAGGCCCCTGTAGCAGTAAAAACGGCGTCAGTACTGGCATTTGAGCGCAAACTGGCAACCTCTGACGCGGTGATGTACGCAGGTAACTGGCAAGGAAATGAATGGCAACCTATTGAGATTCAGGAGAAAGCCGTTCGCGGAACCATCTCCAATCGCCTGAAAGATGCAATTTCCAGTAATGCGTTAAAGCTGAATGCAGAAATCCAAAAAGCCAACTTGCAGCGGGTAGATGTGGCAGCGCTTCCGGTTAATGCGGATACGCTAAAAGTGATGTTTACGCTGCGCGTGCTGGGTAATTTATCCTCACCTTCAGTATGTAATGATATGGCCTATCAGGAGGTGCTTTCTGACGTTATTGAAGGTTATATCAGCGAACATGGCTTTAAAGAACTGGCGCTTCGCTATGCCCTGAATCTGGCAAATGGCCGTTTTCTGTGGCGTAACCGTATCGGTGCCGAGCAAATTCAGGTGAAAGTCACCGCTAACGACAAATCATGGACTTTTAACAGCCATGACTTCTCTTTACGTCAATTTGATCAGGGCCAGAGTAGTGTCACGAAACTGGCGGCAACGATTGAACAAGGATTGAGCGGAAAAGAGTGGGTGATGCTTACCGTCGAAGCGCAGGTCCGTCTTGGCGCCGGGCAAGAAGTTTTCCCGTCGCAGGAGCTGGTACTCGACAGCAACAGTAGCAAAAGTCGCGTGTTATACCAGGTGGCTGGTATTGCCGGTATCCACTCTCAGAAGATTGGCAATGCTTTACGTACCATCGATACCTGGCATCCAAAAGTTGATGAATTGGGGGCTATCGCCGTGGAACCTTACGGTTCCGTAACCAGTCGCGGTGTGGCTTGCCGCCAACCGAAAGAAAAACTCGATTTTTATACCTTACTGGACAATTGGGTGACTAAAGGGATGAAACCAGACGTTGAGCAGCAGCACTACGTGATGGCTGTGCTGATCCGCGGCGGTGTCTTTGGTGAGAAATCGGAATAAGGAGCTGCCAATGGATCACTACCTTGAGATCCTCGTTCTACCAGATCCTGAATTTTCGAGCGAAATGTTGATGGCGGCGTTATTTGCCAAACTGCATCGGGCATTAGGTGCAAGAGGGCAAGGCGATATCGGCGTAAGTTTCCCTGACGTAAATGTTATGCCAGGAGCGCGTTTACGCTTGCATGGTAGCGCCCAGACATTACAGGCGCTTGAAGCCTCAGCGTGGCGTAAAGGACTAACGGACTATTGCCAATGTTCACCTGTCACTCCCGTTCCAGAAATAAAGGGCTGGCGAGTAGTAAGCCGTGTGCAGGTTAAAAGTAACCCCCAGCGTCTGTTAAGGCGTTCAGTGAAAAAAGGCTGGCTTACTGAAGAACAGGCGATTGAGCGACTGGCGATGCAAGCTGAACAGCGGACCGACTTACCTTTTCTTAATATGAAGAGTTTGTCGAGTCAGCAACAGTTCAAATTGTTTATCCGACACGGGGATTTGCGTACAGAACCGGTTAAAGGGGTATTCAGTAGTTATGGATTAAGCGCAACCGCTACAATTCCCTGGTTTTGATTGGTTAGTTGTAATGTATAAAAGACCTGGCCTTACCGTCAGGTCTTTTTGTCTATTTCCAGCCTATTCCAGGCTGGAAATAGCATAAAGAATTCAATACCCAACACTTTCATCAGTATATGGATATTTATTTAAAACAAGCAATCCGCAATTAATTATACGTATTAATCTACCTTGTAATGACATCAAATAATGCCGAATAGTAAACAAGGTAAATGTTTTTGTGGATATTTTTTTGCTGGTTATGTGTTTTTTATAATTTGATTTGAATCACGAAAACAACTTGTTTACATTGCGATAGCAAATGTAATTTGCGAAATTCATTTCCGAGAGGACAAAGACTCTTAATCACCTGGAATAAATTAGTTAAGGAATAGACTATGAAACGTTCAATTATTGCAGTTGCAGTATTATCTTCTCTTTTTATGAGTGCAGGGGCTTTTGCAGAAGGGAATCAACAGGGGGAGTTGATTATTACCGGTAAAGTTGCAGGAACTACTTGTCAATTCACAGAAGCAACTACTGCAACAATTACAATGAACGAAATTGGTGCTGATCAATTGAACGGTCAGGAGGCAGGCTATATTCACGAAGGTTATTCAAACACAACAATTTTACCACTGAAAGTTAAATGCACAGGAGAAAAGCCACCTAAAATTACTTTCTCCAGGGACCAATTTGACGTAGGCAATAGTGGTATTACTCGTAACACCGCAGAAGAAAATGGTGCTGGTTTTGCTGTCTATTATGAGGGGGCGGACGGTCAATCTCAACAGATTAAAGGTGATGACTATATTCATTTAGTAAAAAACGACGCTAATGAATATGAGTTGAATTTCAGGGCGAAATACGCGGCAGTAGGTACTGAAGTGAAGGCTGGTGCGGTTAACTCTGCTCTGACAATGACTGTCGTGACAGATTAATACCGTGTTTATCGGCGGCTTCGGTCGCCGATTTCTCAAACAAGGATTGTTTAATGAAAAAATTAATAGCCTTCTTGCTGGCCGGCATGGTCACGCCTGCGTGGGGTGGTGTCTATATCTACGGCACTCGTGTTATTTATCCAGAACAGAAAAAAGAGATTACCGTTCAGTTAATGAATGAAGGTAATCGTAGCGCCCTGGTTCAGTCATGGATTGATGATGGCGATACCAGTCTACCCCCAGAAAAAATTCATGTTCCGTTTGTGTTGACGCCACCGGTCGCTCACGTAAAAGGGGGGGAAGGGCAACAACTCAAAATCAAAAAATTGGCGAATACACTACCAAAAGATCGCGAAAGCCTGTTCTTCCTTAATGTGCTAGACATCCCACCTAATTGCCCCGAATTAGAAGATAAGAATGGCATAAAATTCGCCATGCAAAACCGTATTAAATTTATCTACCGTCCAGAGGGGCTTACTGGCGTGGATAAGAAAAGTTTTCGTCGTCTGAGCATTAAAAATGCCAATGGCGGTATTAATATCAAAAACAACTCCGCAAACTGGATAACTATTCCTGAGTTGACCGGGAATGCAAAAATAAACAAGGAAACGTTGTTACTAGCCCCCTGGTCAGATAAGACTATAACCACAGCCTCAGCCATCAATCAATATACAATTACACTTATTGATGATAATGGAAACTATTTGAGTGAAAAAGTAAAAACCGTCAAATAGATCAGGGATTGATTATGTCTAAACTTAATTCTATTACGCTGGCTATCCTGTCGGTGTTGGCAACTTCGCCTGCATGGGCGGAAGATGAAACATTTGACACCCATTTTATGATTGGCGGATTAAATGGGGAAAAAATTTCTGACTATCATATTGATAGTGATAAGCCGATGCCCGGTATCTATGATATGGATGTTTACCTGAATAATCAGTGGCGCGGACATTATAATGTCGATATTAAAGATGATCCGGATGCAACATGTTTATCCTGGGAGCAGTTAAAGCAAATAGGTATCCTCACTGAAGGAATTAATATCGATAAAAGCGTAGAATGCGTACCACTTCGGGAAGCGGTACAGGGCGGCAGCGTCGACTATGATATTGGGCATTTTAACCTGAAGTTAAGTGTACCCCAGGCCTATGTCATTGAGTATGAACGCGGATATGTCCCGCCTGAGGCATGGGATCGCGGGATAAACGCATTATATACGTCTTATTATGCCAGTCAGTATTACAGTAATTATAAGCACGGAGGAGATAATAAAAGTAGCTATTTAAATCTGAATAGTGGTTTGAATCTTCTGGGCTGGCAGTTGCATTCAAATGCCAATTATACGAAAAGTGACGAGAGCAGCGGTAAATGGAAGAGTAACACGTTATATCTGGAGCGCGGAATTCCACAAATTCTTGGCACATTGCGTGCTGGTGAAATGTATACCGGTTCTGATGTTTTTGACTCCGTGCGTTTTCGCGGTGTACGCCTGTGGCGCGATATGCAGATGTTGCCGAACTCTAAACAGAATTTTACTCCTGTGGTACGAGGTGTTGCCCAAAGTAACGCGCTTGTCACTATCGAACAAAATGGCTTTGTGGTTTACCAGAAAGAGGTTCCGCCAGGTCCATTCGCCATTGATGATTTGCAACTTGCTGGTGGTGGTGCAGATCTGGAAGTTACCGTTAAAGAAGCTGACGGTTCGGTGTCGCGTTATCGTGTACCTTATTCATCTGTACCAAATATGTTGCAACCGGGCGTTTCGAAATATGAATTTGCTGCCGGACGTAGCCGTATTGAGGGCGCTAGCGATCAGTCAGATTTTATTCAGGGAAGCTATCAGTATGGCCTTAATAATTTGCTGACTCTCTATGCTGGCACGCAGCTGTCTGATAATTACTCATCGTTTGTTCTCGGCACGGGATGGAATACACCGATTGGTGCTGTATCGGTTGATTTTACCCATTCACACAGTGAGCAAGATAACGGTGATGTATTTAATGGTCAAAGTTATCAGATTGCCTGGAATAAATATCTCTCACAGAGTGGAACGCAATTTTCGCTGGCGGCCTGGCGTTATTCTTCTCGGGATTATCGTACTTTTAACGATCACGTATGGGCAAATAACAGGAAAAACTATAATCGAGAAGATGACTCAATTTATGATATCGACGACTATTATCAGTACGATTTTGGTCGTAAGAACAGCTTTTCTGTAAATATAAACCAGTCATTACCGGAAAAGTGGGGGTATTTATCAGTCAGCGGTCAATGGCGGGATTATTGGGAACGTAGCGGGACAGGGAAAGATTATCAACTCAGCTATTCGAACTCCTGGGAACGCCTTAGTTATACCTTGTCTGTTAGCCAGACCTACGATGAAGATAACCACGAAGATAGACGCATTAACTTATATTTCTCAATTCCTTTCTCATGGGGTGATGGAATCACTGAAAAACGACGAGATTTATTTGTTTCTAACTCGACCACTTTTGATAAAGACGGCTATCGGTCGAATAACACCAGCCTCAGCGGTGTAGCGGGGAGCCGCGATCAGTTCAGCTACGGGGCTAACTTAAGCCATCAACACCAGGGCAGCGAAACAACAGCAGGTGGAAATCTGACCTGGCGTGCGCCATTGGCGACTATTGGTGGTAGCTATAGCGAGTCGAAAAGATATCAGCAGATTAGCGGTAATATTCAAGGCGGTTTAGTCGCGTGGTCAGACGGAGTGGCATTGGCTCCCAGACTTTCCGATACGTTTGCCATTGTCAAAGCGCCGGGACTGGAGGGGGCTGCGGTGCAGGGATATCGTTACCTGACCACGGATAGCAGAGGCTACGCTATTTATGACAACCTGACGCCGTATCGTGAAAATACGTTGATGTTGGATATTGCCGACAGTAAAAGCGATGTGGCGCTACTGGGTAACCGTAAAAACACCGTTCCTTATCGTGGTGCGGTAGTGATGACGCAGTTTGAGACTGATAAACGCAAGCCCTGGTATTTCATCTCCGAACGTCCTGATGGCTCTCCGTTGCCGTTTGGTTATGAGGTTGAAGATGAAAGTGGCAATAATGTGGGCTTAGTAGGACAGGGAAGTCGGATATTTATTCGCACCAATGATGTTCCCGCGTCGATTCGCGTCTCGGTTAATAAACAGCAGGAACAATTCTGCACTATTACCTTTGATAACGTTATTGATGAGAATAAAGTTTATATTTGTCGTTAAAGGATTTGTTTATGAAGAAATATTGGTTTTTGTTTTTACTGGCTTTGCCATTTTTGGGACAGGCTAAATGTACTATCAACGGAAATTCTACTGCAATACAGGGAGTTAATTTAGACTTAACTACAGGAAATGCAACGATGACATTTTCTCCTAATCTGACGGGAGAATTTACATGTGATTCGACTAAAGATAAGTTAAATGCGCTTAAAACATTAGATAATTATGTTGTAGAAATGAAAGAAAATCAAAATAGCAACCAATCAATTTATATTAAGTTTAATCTTGATGTCGGAGATGGGTTTCCTGTTGACACGGGAGATAGGAAAACTTATTCAGTTAATGATACTATTAATAATAAAAGTATAGCATTAACAGCTTCATATATAAAATCGCCTGAAAGTAACGCAAATGTTCAAACAGTATATTCTAATTCATTCATCTTGAATGCTCCTGCGGTTGTCTTTCCATTTGAAAATGATTCAGCAACTAATTTTTGCTATCGAAACATTCTCTTTTATTTTATATGTTTGGTGAGCAATAGGTTACCAACAGATGCTGCTTATCAACAGAATTTAAATGTTAATATAACAAAACATAAACCTACAACCTGTAGTTTTTCGCAACCGACTTACGAAATAAGAATGCCAGAAACAACGATAAGTGAGATGCAATCTGCCAATAACACAAAGTCAGGTTCTATAGATCTGGTTTTAAATTGTGACAGTGTTTATAACGTCACGACTAATCCAGTGACTTTTAAAGTTGCGCGCGGTGAATGGGATGATAGTGGAACCATTCTGAAAAACACATCGCTTAATGGTGCTAAAGGGGTTGGGTTCCAGATTTATAATGGCAACGCAACGACACCGTTAAAGATGGGCGATACTCTGATGAATAAACTAACTAAAATGGCGGCCATTGAGAATCAGTACACCTTCCCGATTACCGCGAAATATGTCCGCGTGAAGGAGGAAGCACTACAGCCTGGAGAAGTCCAAAGCAAAGCCATATTTGCCGTATCCTACGACTAGTGGGTATAGTAATCAGCCACTGATTTTCACGTACTTTCGAAGAGGAAGTACGTGTTTTTTATTTAAGGCGCATTAATGCGAAAAAAAAGCCCGTACTTTCGTACGAGCTCTTCTTAAAATATGGCGGTGAGGCGGGGATTGACTCGCTTCGCTCGCCCTGCGGGCAGCCCACTCACTGCGTTCGCGGTCTGTCCAACTGGCTGCCGCAGTTGTCGAACCCGGGTCCGGGCTTCTCACCCCGCCAGGACGGGTCACATTGACTAGTCCTGATATAA